>JAHEIK010000308.1 GCA_024639415.1 Planctomycetota bacterium | reverse complement strand
GGTCCTGGTGTGTGGCGCCACGGGCTCCGGCAAGAGCACGACGCTGGCCGCCATGCTGGACTTCGTCAACGAGACCCGCTCTGACCACGTGCTCACGGTCGAGGATCCGATCGAGTTCCTCCACAGGAACAAGGGCTGCCTGTTCAACCAGCGTGAGATCGGCTCGGATACCAAGAACTTCAAGTCGGCCCTGCGCAGCGCCCTGCGTGAGGACCCCGACGTCGTGCTCGTCGGTGAGATGCGCGACATGGAGACCATCGAGGCGGCCTTGACGATCGCCGAGACGGGTCACTTGACCTTCGGCACGCTGCACACGAGCGACTGTGTGCAGGCCATCGGTCGCGTCGTGGACGTGTTCCCGTCGCACCAGCAGCAGCAGATCCGAACGCAGCTCGCATTCACGTTGCAGGCCGTGTTCTGCCAGCAGCTCATCCCGACGGCGGTCGGCAGCGGCCGTGCGCTCGCGATGGAAGTCATGATCGCAAACGCCGCCGTCCGGGCCCTGGTCCGCGACGACAAGGCGCACCAGATCTACAGCATCATCCAGACCAGCGGCAAGTTGGGCATGCAGACGATGAACCAGGCACTGGGTGAGTTGGTCCAGCGCAATGTGATTACCTACGACCAGGCCCTCAATCACTCCAGTGATCTCGAGGACCTCAAGCGCACGTTGGCGCGGATCTAGGGGGACCGATGGTCAGTTTCAACCGACGCATCGTTCGCATTCTCGAAGAGACCGGGATGGTCGACATGGAGACGCTCACCGCTGCGTCCCAGGTCGCGAAGGAGGGGGACACCTCCGTCACCGAGTACCTGCTCGAGAAGGAACTGGTCAAGAGCGGGCCTTTGCTCGGTGTACTGGCTGAACACCTCGGTGTGCCTCCGATCGATCTCGATCGGGTGAAGATCCAGGACGAGACCCTCGACGTCATGTCTCTCGAGACGGCGAAGGAGACGGGCTGTCTCCCGATCTGCCGTACCGGGAACGTGCTGACGATCGCGGTGTCGAACCCGTTCGACGTGGTGCGTCACGACGACCTGCGCTTGGCAACCGGGTGCGATCTGCGCCTCGCGCTGGCGCTCGAGCCGAAGATCGAAGAAGCGATCCAGCGGGCCTACACGGGTGACAGCGGCAACCTCGCCGACATCCTCGACTCGGTCGACGACCCCGAGATGAAGATCCACGAGGGCAAGTCGGACGACGATGACGTCGTCGAGCTCGGCGCCGACGGCAACGACGGCGACGCGCCGGTCATCAAGATCGTCAACTTGATCATCTACAACGCGATCAAGATGAAGGCGTCCGACATCCACATCGAGGCATTCGAGAAGCGGGTCCTCGTGCGCTACCGCGTCGACGGTGCGCTCGAGAACGCCATGGAACCCCCGAAGCGGCTGCAGAAGGCCATCATCAGTCGACTGAAGATCATGGCCTCCCTCGACATCGCCGAGCGTCGCAAGCCCCAGGACGGCAAGTTCCAGGTGAAGGCCGAGGGCCGGCAGATCGACTTCCGAGTCTCTACGCTGCCTTGCGTGCACGGCGAGAAGGTCGTGCTCCGAATCCTGGACGGCGGCAACCTGGCGCTCTCGCTCGACAGCCTCGGCTTCGAAGAGAAGGCGCTGAACGACTTCCGCAAGTCCATCAACTCGCCGTACGGCATGATCCTCGTCACCGGGCCGACCGGTTCCGGCAAGACCACGACGCTCTACAGCGCGGTCAAGGAGATCATGACGGAGGAGGACAACTTCGTCACCGTCGAGGATCCGGTCGAGTACCAGGTCGACGGCATCAACCAGGTGCAGGTCAACGTCAAGAGCGGCCTCACGTTCGCAGCGGCGCTGCGCTCCATCCTGCGTCAGGACCCGGACACGGTCATGATCGGTGAGATCCGTGACCCCGAGACGATCGACATCGCCATCAAGGCTGCCCTGACGGGTCACCTCGTGCTCTCGACGCTGCATACCAACGATGCCGCAAGCACGATCTCCCGCATGCTCGACATGGGCGTGGACCCGTTCATGGTCGCATCCGCGACGCTGCTCGTGTCCGCTCAGCGCCTCGTGCGCCGCCTCTGCCCGCGCTGCAAGGAGACGATCGAGGTGAAGCCCGAGAAGCTCCGCGACCTTGGCTACTCGGAAGAGGAGATCAAGAAGGGTGTGGAACTCTGGCGCGCCGTCGGCTGCAACCGCTGCGCCGCCGGCTACGCGGGCCGCTTCGCGCTGCTGGAGACCCTCCCGATCTCGGAGGCGATCAAGAAGATGATCATCGATGGCCACTCGGCGATCGAGATCCGGCACAAGGCGCTCGAGGAGGGAATGATCTCCCTGCGCCGGGCCGCATTGCTCAACGCCGCACGCGGTAACACGTCCGTCGAAGAGGTGCTCCGCGTGACCCTCAGCGAGAACGTGCGTCCCAGTTTCGCCGGCCGCCAGGCCGCAGAAGAAGAGTAGGAACCTCGAGGTTCTCGTTCGGAGTCCGACACCATGCCGAGTTTCAAGTACAGCGCGATTGGCACAGACGGCCGCACCGTCCGTGGCTCCATCGACGCCTCGGATCAAGGCGAGCTTCTCGAGGAACTGCGCAAGCGCAGCCTGACGCCTCTGCGCGTCGAGGAGAAGGGGGGGCGTCGAGGGGGCGGCCAGGCCAAGCCCAGCGCTCCCGCCGCGAAGCAGCCCACGCGAGCGCCGCAGCCCGATGACGGGCCCAAGGGTAGCTGGCTGCAGATGGACCTCGGCGGCACCAAGCCCGGTGTGCGCAAGAAGGAAGAGGTCGTCATCTTCACCCGCCAGCTGGCGACGATGATCGGCGCCGGTATTCCCATGCTGGAGTCCCTCGAGATCCTCCGTGAGCAGGCAGCTTCGAAGAACTTCCGCATGCTGCTGCGCGAGGTCGTCGAGGACGTGCGCACCGGTCAGGATCTGAGCACGGCGTTCGGCCGCTGGGAGAAGGTCTTCTCCGACGTCTACATCAGCATGATTCGCGCTGGTGAGGCGTCCGGTCAGCTGGACGACATCCTGCTGCGTCTTGCGGACTACATGGAGGGCACCGAGCGCCTCAAGCGCGACATCAAGAGCGCGATGACCTACCCGGTCGTGTCGCTGCTGCTGATCTTCGGCATCACGGGCTTCCTGATGGTGTCGATCGTGCCCAAGTTCAAGGAGGTATTCGCCTCCATGGACATCGAACTACCCGGCTTGACGAAGGGCGTGCTCGCCGTCTCCGACTTCTGTCAGGAGCAGTGGGGCGTCATCTTCATCGGGATCATCTTCCTGGCAGTCATCATCCACATCTACAAGCGCACGGACAAGGGCAGCTACCAGTGGGACTGGCTGATGCTGCACATCCCCGTGTTCGGTGACCTATTCCAGAAGGTCGGCCTGTCGCGCTTCTCGAAGACGTTCTCGACGATGCTGAAGTCCGGTGTGCCGATTCTCGGCGCGCTCGAGATCGTGGCAGACACGTCAGGCAACCGGATCATCAGCGACGCCGTGCTCGATGCACGTGAGAACGTGCGCCAGGGCGAAGGCCTGATGGGCCCGCTCTCGCAGAGTGCCGTGTTCCCGCCGATGGTGACGCGCATGGTCGGCATCGGTGAGAAGACGGGCTCGCTCGAGGTCCTGCTCGAGAAGATCTCGGAGTTCTACGACGACCAGGTCAGCGCGACCGTGAAGCAGCTGACGAGCCTGATCGAGCCGATCATGATCGCCACGATGGGCATCGTGGTGGGCACCATCTGCTTGTCGGTCTTCCTGCCCATCTTCGAGCTCCAGAAGCAACTGGCTGCTCGCTAAGCGCTGCATCCGTGCCTCTGCCTCTGCCCCCCATGCCCGGGCGGGGGCGGGGGGAGACGGCACCCGGGCAGGAATCGGCCAAAGGCAGAGGCAGGGGCGCGGGCACGATGCCGATTCGTCCGATCCATGAGGTGATGCCCGACATGCAGACCCCCGCCGCCGAGTTGCCGTGGCGCAAGCGCCATCCGGTGATCTCGCGCACCCTGCTCTACGGCTTGGGCCTCGGTCTGGCCGCTCTGCTGATCGTCCTGTTCATGGATCGTCAGGACGACGACGAGCGGACCCGCATCGCGGCGCTCCAGGAGGAGCTCGACGGGCTCAACCTCGTGCTCCTGGCCGATCCGACGGGTGACGCCGTGCTGGCCAAGCTCGACGAGCGTTTCAGCGGCAGCGATCTGCCGCTGATCACGCGCGGCCGCGCGCTGCGCTGGCGAGCCATGGCGTGGCGCCGCAAGGTCGGCACCGCAACCGACGGCGCCGCGCGCGCCGACGCCACCGAGCAGGCGGAAGCGGCACTCGAGGCGTGTGCTGCCTTGGAGCTTCCGCCCGCCGAGCGCAGCGCCCTCGCCCTGGAGTGGGTCGAGGCGCGGCTGGAGCGCAGGGACGTGGAGGGCGCGCGTCGTGTGTGGCCGGAAGCCGACGACCTGCCGGACGTGCCGAGCGCGCTCCTCTTCACCCTCCTGCGGGCCCAGGCCCTGCGGCTCGAGGAGCAGACGCCCGCCGGCGTCGAGCTTGTCCGCAGCACCCTCATGGGGCTCGAGGGACCGCTGGACACCGAACAGAAGGCGTACGTCGGCGGCCGTTCCTGGACCGCGGCCGAAGTCGCCGTGCAGATGGCGAACTTCATGACCCTGGTCGGCGAGGCCGCCGAGGCCCGGCCGGTCTGGAATCGCCTGCGCGCCGCCGCTGGCGGGGACTTCGACGTGCAGGCCGCCGCAGCGCGGGGCCTCGCGGAGAGCGGCGCCAGGGCCGACGCGCTCCAGGCGTGGCGGGCTGCGAAGGCCATTCATGCCGACCTGGCCGCGGCCGAGGCGCGTAGCGACCCGGTCCTCGAGGCGCTTGAGCGCGAATCTCAGCAGCGCTGAGACGCCGCCCGGAAAGCACTCAAGTCGGATTCCGGGGGCTGTCGATAGTTCCGCGGACGCGGAGAGGCCGCCCGCCTTTTCACGTCCGCGGGTCTACGCGCCCCTTGCGGGACGTGGGCTCAACCCACCTTCGCAAATCAGGAGAACTATCCATGTCCCGCAACGAGAAGGGTTTCACCCTCATCGAGCTGATGATCGTCATCGCGATCATCGCCATCATCGCTGCGATCGCTATCCCGAACCTGTTGGCCGCG
>JAHEIK010000307.1 GCA_024639415.1 Planctomycetota bacterium | reverse complement strand
CCAGGTCATCAAGAACGTCGCCACCTACGAGCGCCTGATTGACCGGATCGGGGCCGAGGCCCGCTTCGCCGATGGGGCGACCCGGCCGAGCGTGTCCGTGAAGCCCTCCGCGTTCACCTGCTCGGATCGTGAGAGCGCCTTTGCGCACCTCGAGGTGCTGGCCGAGCGCGCGCACGAGCGCGGCGTGGCCATCACGATCGACATGGAGGACCGCCCTTGGACGGACCTCACGCTGGACTGGGCCATCGACCTCTACGGGCGCGGCATCGACGTGGGCACGGTGCTCCAGACGCGGCTGAACCGCACGGAAGCGGACCTCGAGCGGATCCCGCCCGGCATGCGCCTGCGCCTCGTAATCGGGATCTACCCGGAGCCGGAGGAGGTCGCCGTCCTCGACAAGCGGGTCATGAAGGACCGCATGGTCGACTACGCCTCCGTGCTGCTGGAGCGCGGCGCCCGCGTCGAGTTCGGCACGCACGACGAGCCGGCGCTGGAGCGCTTCCTGCGCGAGGTCGCCCCCAAGGCGCCTGACCGCTGCGAGATCCAGATGTTGCTCGGCGTCCCGCGCCGGCCGTTCGCCCGCCGCCTGATGGCCGGCGACTTCGGGGTCGTGGTGCCCTTCCGGCTCTACGTGCCGTTTGCCATGAGCTGGGACGACGCGACCGCCTACCTGCGACGCCGGATGCGCGAGAGCCCGAGCATGATGTGGCTGGTGCTGCGGAACCTGGCAAAAGCCCAGCGGGCGTGAAGGCGCAGCGTGCTGCGCCTTCCCCGTGAACGTGAACGTGCCCGTCTGCGTTCCCGACGTGCCCGTTCTCCGTTCTCCGTCTCCGTGCCTCTGCCCGTGCCTCTGCCCGACACACCGCGGCGTGCGGGCAGCGGCACGGGCACGGGCAACGGGCACGTCGGTGACGGGCACGCAGACGTTCACGTTCACGGGTTGGGACACTGGGGGATGGAGCCCGTACGCTCCTGTCATGGCCAAGCTCTACTTTCGCTACGGTGCCGTCGGCAGCGCCAAGACGCTGAACCTCCTGGCCGTGGCCCACCAGTACGAGCGCCAGGGCAAGCGGGTCCTCGTCCTGAAGCCCGCCTTCGACACACGCTTCAGCGCGGTGGAGATCGTCTCGCGGGCCGGGCTCAAGCGCTCGGCCGACCGCGTCCTGGCCGAGGGCGAGGTCCCTTCGGCCCACATCGCGGCGGAGGCGGACTGCGTCCTCGTGGACGAAGCCCAGTTCCTGACCGAAGCGCAGGTCGAGGCGCTGCGCGAGTGGACACGAGCGCTAGGCGTGCCCGTCATCTGCTACGGGCTGCGCTCGGACTTCCGCTCGCGCCTCTTCGAAGGCTCGCGGCGCCTGCTGGAACTCGCCGACAGCATCGAGGAGATCAAGACGACCTGCGCGTGGTGCAACCGCAAGGCCACGCTCAATCTCAAGTTCGTCGACGGCGTCGCCAGCTTGGAGGGCCCCAGCCGTCAGCTGGGTGCGGAGGAGCGCTACCAGGCAGTCTGCTACCGCCACTACCACGAGCAACTGGCCGCGGGGACGACGCCCGAGGCCCTGACCGACGGCGAGGCGAGCGTGGCGACCGGTGGCACCCGCGTCTGATCGCCCGGGCGAGCGCGGCGCAGGGAGCCTCCTGTTCCCGGCGCTGCTGTTCTTCTTCTCGGGCTTCGCCGGGCTGACCTACCAGGTCCTGTGGCAGCGCGAGCTGGGCCTGCTGTTCGGGAACACGACGCACGCCTCCGCCACGACGCTGGCGGTGTTCTTCCTGGGGCTCGCGCTGGGGAGCTGGTGGCTGGGCAGGCGCAGCGTAGCCATGCGGCGCCCGCTGGGCGCCTTCGCGCGCCTCGAGCTGGGCATCGCGGTGAGTGCGCTGCTCGTGTTCGTGCTCCTGCCGCTGTACCGCGCGCTCTTCGCGCCGCTGTACGACGTGCTCGGCGGGCAGTCCCCGGCGTTCCTCGTCGCCAAGTTCCTGCTCGCGGCGCTCGTGCTCGGCCTGCCGACCTTCCTGATGGGCGGGACGCTGCCCGTGCTCGCCGAACTCGCCGCACGCAGGGGACGCGGCCTTGCCCGGGGCGGCGTGCTGCTCTACGCCGTGAACACGGCAGGCGCGATGGTCGGGGCGTTCGCAGCGGGCTTCTTCCTGCCCCGCGCGCTCGGCTACCGCGGTGCCTACGGCGTCGCCATGGCCGTCAGCATCCTCGTCGGCCTGGCCGCGGCCTGGCGCAGTCGCAGCATGGAGCGGGATGAGTCGGCGCCCCCGGAGCAGGCTGCGGACGGCGGCGTCGCTCCCCGACTCCTGCTGCTCGCCGGCGTGTCGGGCTTCGGGGCGCTGGCCCTCGAGGTGCTGTGGACGCGCATGGTCGCCCTGGCCTTCCAGAACAGCGTCTACACCTTCGCGGCCGTCGTGACGGTCTTCCTCTTGGCGCTCGTGATCGGCGCGGGGATCGCGCGGGCCATCGCACGTCGCCGCGGCACGGGCGAGCGCGTCCTGCTGATCCTGCTCGTGCTCACAGGCGTGAGCGTGGCGGCCACCCCCTACATCTTCTGGCTCCGGGTGGAGCATCCCGGCGCCGTGGGCGCGGGGACCGCATGGGGCGAGTACGTACTCGCCAACCTGGCGGTCCTGGGCGTGTGCGTGCTGCCCGCCGCGGTGCTGCTCGGAACGGTGTTCCCGTACGTCGTGCGCTTGGAGGAGTTGCGCCGCGGCACGGAGGCGGCCGGCGCGCGCCTGGGGCGCCTGCTTGCCGTCAACACCGCCGGAGCGCTGTTGGGCGCCGTCGCCGCGGGCTTCGTGCTCCCCGGCCTGATCGGCTTGTGGGGCAGTCTCGCGCTGGTGGGCGCGCTCTACCTGCTCGTCGCGGCTGCCTGTGCCCGCTCGGCGCCGCTCCTGCGCGCCGCGGCCCTGGCGCTCTGCGCCGGCGTATTGATCGTTGCCTGGGCCGGTCGCGACGAAGCGCGGCACTGGAACGCGCGCAAGGGCGAGCGCGTGCTCGCCTTGTACGAGGGGGGCTCCGGCACGGTCCTGGTGGTGGATCGCCGCGGGGACCTGAAGCTGAAGTTCAACAACAGCTACACCCTGGGCGGCACGTCGGAGCCGCGCTGGGAGGAGTACCAGGCCCACATCCCGCTCTGCCTGCATCCATCCCCGAAGCGCGTCTTCTTCCTCGGGCTGGGGTCGGGCATCACGGCCGGTGCCGCGCTGCAGCACGACGTCAAGCGTGTGCGCGTGGCGGAGATCGTACCCGAGGCCGTGCGCGCGACGCGTGAGCACTTCGGTCCCTGGACCAGCGGCCTCTTCGAGGATCCGCGGGCGAGCATCGTGGTGGAGGACGGGCGCACCGTGCTGCTCGGCTCGCGTGAGACCTACGACGTCGTGGTTGGGGACTTGTTCCTGCCGTGGCGCCGCGGCACGGCGCTGCTCTACACCGTCGAGCAGTTCGAAGCGGTGCAGGCTCGCCTCACGCCGAGCGGGCTCTTCTGCCAGTGGCTGCCGCTCTACCAGTTGAGCGAGGAGGCGTTCCGCGGCATCGCGCGCAGTTTCCTCGAGGTCTTCCCCGACGCGACGCTGTGGCGCGGCGACTTCTTCGGCCGCCGTCCGATCGTGGCGCTCGTCGGGCACAAGTCGCCCGGCGCCTGGGACGGCGACGCCACGGCGCGGGCGTGGGAGCGCTTGGAGAAGCGTGGCGCGCTGCAGGAGGGACCGTCGGTTGCGTCCCTGCCCTTCCTGCTCTACGCCGGCCGGCTGGCCTTGGTGCGCGAGGAGCTTGCCGGCGCGCGCAGGATCACGGACGACATGCCGTGGATCGAGTTCGAGGCGCCCATCGCACAGCGCGAGCGGGCCGCCGGGCGGGCGCAGTCGTTCAAGGGACGTGCGCTGGCCGAGTTCGAGCGGCGCCTGCTGCGCATCGAGGACGATCCCTTCTTGGAGGGCCTCTCGCCCAGCCGCAAGCGCTTCGTCGAGGGCGGGGCGCATCTCTACGACTTGGCGACCGCGCCGACGGTGGGTGGGCACGAGCTACGTGGGCGGGCGCTCTCGGGCTTCATCCGCTGTGTTCCGCACCGGGTGCGCCCGGACATCGAGCGGTGGGTGAGGTAACCCGTACGGCCACCAGATGCCTCTTCCCCGTGAACGTGAACGTGCCCGCCTGCGTTCCCGGCGTCCCCGCCACCCGTCCGCGTCACCCGCCCCGCGCACTCACGCCAACAACCGTTGCTCCACCTCGGCAGCCGTGATCCCCTCGACCGCCACCGTCTTCAGCGGACTGCTCGCCCCGCGCAGGATCTCGAGCGCCTGCACCGGCACGTCCAATGCACCCGCCAGCAGCCGCAGCACGGCCTTGTTGGCCTTGCCCGACTCCGCCGGTGCCGTGACGCGCACCTTGAGCCGCTCCCCGTAGACGCCGGCGATCGCTGCGCGCGACGCGCCCGGAACGACCTTGAGATGCACGTGCGCCGCCGCGCCACCGTCCGCTGCGGGCCGCGACTCGATGGGGGCGTGCGTCACCTGCGCCGCCGCTACTTCTTCTCGTCGCCCTTCTTCGGGACGTCGGCCTTCTTGGGCGGCACCTCCGGCTCGCGCCGCGGCTGCAGCTTCTTGACGACCGGCCAGCGCTCTCCGGCGTACTTCACGTCGGGGTGGACCCGGTCGCGTAGCGCGCTGCCCCAGGTCGTCTGGGCGAGCTTGGCCTCTTGCATGAGCTCGGTGCGCATGCCCTGGAAGCTCTGCAGGTCCTTCTCGAAGCGGGGCCCTTCTTCGTTCTCGATGAGGGCGCGCTCTTCGTCGGTCAGGGTGCCGGGCTTGGCGTTGTTCTCGGCCAGCCGCTGCTCTGTGAGTCGAGCCCACGCCTCGGCCTGCTCGAGGAAGCGTACGATCGCGAGGTACTTCTCGGCGGCCTGACGCTCCGAGGCGGCGTGCCTCAGTCGCTCGTCGATGGCCTGCGTCAGTTCCGCGTCGGCGCCGCCCTTGGCTGCCATGTACTGCTTGATGGCGAGCTCGTAGTTGCCCGCGAGCTCGGCCAGCATCCCCAGGCCGACGCGATGCGTCGGCGTACACGTGGTCAAGCGCGGCTTGCCTTCGACGAAGAACACCTTGTCGAGAAGCTGCGCCGCGCCGAACGTCTCGAACGTGTAG
>JAHEIK010000306.1 GCA_024639415.1 Planctomycetota bacterium | reverse complement strand
TTTCTTTCGGCCACACCAGGTCGTCCTCGGTGTGCGGGAGTCCGTCTTCGCCGTAGCTGCGGAGCTGGTAGGGCCGGTCGTGCGGCAGCAGGTACACGAACTCGTTACCCCATGGATCCAGGGGTATGCCAAGCAGGAGCGGACGCAGGCTGCCCGCCAGCGGTTCGGTGAGATACTCCAGGCTCTCGGGTACCTCACCGCGCACGCTGCGGTACTCCTCAAGGGCCCACACGAGTTGCCCCAACTGCCCGTAGGTCCGCCGGTGCTTGGTCGCGAAGACGCCGGGGCACGCGAAGTGCGGCGCCAACAAGGAGATGCCGGTCCCGAGCGCGCAGATCCACAGGAACAGCTTCGGGAAACGCCCCACAGTCTGATTTCTCCACCGGATTGCGCACGAGACGACGCCTCTCTTCAGACGCCCGCAAGGTCTCGCGTCGTCCCTTCAGCCGTACGCAAGGAGTCTGCCGGTTTCTAGGGGCCGGAGGACGCCATGCGAGACCGAACCAGCCTCATCCTGTTCCTGCTGCTGCTCTGCGGCGCCCTGCTACCTGCCTGCGGCGGTGGCGGCGGCATTGCGGTTGCCGACGTACCGAGCGACGAGCCGACGCCCCCGCCCGAGGAGCCGCCGGACCCGACGCCCGACCCGACCCCCTCCCAGCTCGACCAGCAGCTGGCGCCGCTGCTCGCAGCGGCGAACGTGAGCACGCCCACGCTGCCGCCCGCGCAGCCCCCGGCACTCGTGGCCCTCGGTCAGATGCTCTTCTTCGACAAGATCCTGTCGGGCAACCGCAACATCGCGTGCTCGACCTGCCACCACCCGACCGCCGGCAGCGGCGATGACCTGTCCGTCTCGATCGGAGAAGGCGGCAGCGGCACAGGCTCCGTCCGACAGCTGGCCGCCGGCGAGCTGATCCCCCGCAACGCGCCGCCGCTGTTCAACCGCGGCCTCCCGGCCGTGCGCCAGATGTTCTGGGACAGCCGCCTCTCGCGCGGCGCCGGCGGCTTCGTCACGCCCGAGCCCGCCCTGAACGGACGCAATCCCACGGCGGCCGCCATCGTCGCCGAACTCGACACGCCCCTGGCCGCCCAAGCCCTCTTCCCCCTGACCTCGCACGCGGAGATGCGCGGCCAGCCAGGCGACAACGACCTCGCGGACGCCGAGACGAACCTCGAGGTCTGGGCCCTGATCATGGAGCGCCTCATCGGCACCCAGAGCGGGAACCAGGGCGGCATCGAGGCGTATCGCACCCTGTTCGGGCAGGCGTATCCCCAGATCGTGGACGCCGACGACTTCAACATCGGTCACCTGGCTCGCGCCATCGGGGCCTACGAAGACCAGGCGTTCCGGGCGCTGGCCTCACCCTTCGACGCCTATCTGGCAGGTGACCTGGACGCGATCGATGACCAGGCCAAGCGCGGGGCGGTGATCTTCTACTCACGCGGCGACTGCCATCGCTGTCACGGCGGGCCACTGCTCACCGACGACCGCCACCATGCCATCGCCGTGCCGCAGGTCGGCCCCGGTCGTGACTTCCCCGGCGAGGACACCGGTCGCGCCGCAGTCACGGGCGATCCCGACGACCTGTACGAGTTCCGCACGCCGTCGCTACGCAACGTGGCGCTGACGGGGCCGTGGATGCACGACGGGGCGTACACGTCCCTCGAGGCGGCTGTGGACCACTACGACAACCCCACGCGCTCCCTGCAGAACTACGACGCGAGCCAGCTTGCGCCGCGGCTGCGGAACACCGTCGATCTCGACCCCGCCCGCAACCAGGCACGGGCCGACGCCCTGAGCAACATCCTGCGGCCGGCGCCGCGCCTGAACGGTGCGGACGTCAGCGACCTCGTCGCCTTCTTGCGCACGCTGACGGACCCGGCCTCGGTCGACATGTCGTCCGAGGTGCCCGCGAGCGTGCCGTCCGGGCTGCCAGTCGAAGACTGAGCCACGTGTCGGAGACCGAGTCACGCGTCGGAGACTGAGCGTGCGAAGGATTACGTGTCGGAGGCGGCGAGAGCCTCTTCCTCCGACGCGTACTCCTTCAGCATGGGCTCGACACCCGTGATGGTCAGCGTGCGGTGGATGACGGGCGCGACGCAGCAGACGGCGAGCGTCTTCTTGGACGAGCGGGCCTTGGTGAAGCAGTTCGCCAGGATGCCGATCCCGGCGCTGTACATGTTCTCGAGGTCGGCCATGTTGAAGACGATGCGGTCCGGGCACGTCTCGAGGCAGTCGAGGAAGTCCTCGAGGAAGTCATAGCAGTGCTGGCTGTCGCCGAGCACGCCATGCATGCGGTAGACGACCGCGCCGGCCTCGGACATCTCGACCTTCTCGCAGCGGAATTCGGGGTCGGACAAGGCAGGCTCCACGTGCCGCCGCGGCACGATCGGACGATACCCCCTAATTGTGGCCTCAACAAGCGCCGGCCCCCCGCCGGTGAGGCCGCCTTGGCACCGCATCCCGTACTCTGGTGGGATGGGCCAGACGTCCGCCACCGGAACCATCCACAGCATCAACGTCTCCGGCGGCGGCGTGCCCAAGCGGCCCGTGCCGACCGCCGAGGTCGCCCCGGACGGTCTGACGAGCGACCAGCAGGCCCATCCGCGCTTCCACGGGGGCCCGGAGCGCGCCGTATGCCTCCTGGGGCTGGATGCGATTGAGCGCCTGCAGGCCGAGGGGCATCCCATCGCTCCCGGCACCACGGGCGAGAACCTGACCATCGCCGGCCTGGACTGGGCCACGGTCGTTCCGGGCGCGCGCTTCACCTTCGAAGGTGGCGTGGCCCTCGAGGTGCTCTCCTACGCCGTGCCGTGCGGCCAGATCCGGGCTTCGTTCGCCGACGGCAACGAGCAACGCATCGCCCACGAGACGCACCCGGCCGAGAGCCGCGTCTACACGCGGGTGCTGACGCCGGGCACGCTGCGGAAGGACGAGGGCTGCACCCTCCACGCGCCCGAGTCGAGGGACTAGCCTATGGATCCGCGCACCGAGTATGAAGCGCGGCGCGCCGCGCGGGCGGCGACCGCGGATGCCGCGGCAGCAAGGGTCGCGCGCGTCTCGAACCTGCGCCTGTGCGTGTTCCTCGTGCTGGTGGGACTCGTCCTCGCCATCGCCATCTGGGACATCACCGGCCACCTCCTGTGGCTGCCGCTGGTCGGCTTCGTGGTGCTTGTCGTACAGCATGCGCGGGCCGCTGCCGTCGAGGGGCGTGCGCGAGCGGCCGAGCAGATCTATGCGCGCGGACTGCAGCGCCTGGACGGCACGTGGTCGGGCACCGGCCAGCAGGGTGAGGCGTTCGCCTCGGCGGGACACGCCTACGCAGGGGACCTGGACGTGTTCGGGCCCGGCAGCGTGTTCGAGCTGCTGTGTGTGGCGCGCACGCGCGTCGGCGAGCAGCGGCTGGCGAGCTGGCTGCTGGCGCCGTCGGCGCCCGAGGTCGTTCGCGCACGGCAGCCGGCCGTGGCGGAGCTGGCCCCGCAGCTGGACTGGCGCGAACAGCTCGCGCTGTCGGAGGGTGACGTGCGCTCGGCCCTCGAGCGGGGCGCGGCTGAGGCGTGGGCGCAGGCTCCGCGGAGGCTGACTGCCGGCCCGCTCCTCACCGTCCACCGAGTGCTCGCCCTCGCATCCACAGTCACGCTGATCGGCTGGCTCGGCTTCGGCTGGAAGCCGCTGTGGATGGTGATCGCGTTCTTCCTCCAGTTCCTGGCCGCCATGCGTGAGCGCGCTGCGGTGCACGAGGTGCTCGAAGCAGCCGATCGACCGGCGCAGGACCTGGCGCTCATCGCGGGCATCCTGCGGCACTTGGAGGAAGGCCGCTTCACGGCGGAGCACCTCGCCCTGCAGAGCAAGCGCCTGCACGCGGCGGGGACGCCACCCAGCGTCGCCATCGGACGCTTGGTGCGGATCATGGACCTCGTCGACGCGCGCAGGAACCAGATCTTCCTGCCGGTGAGCTGGCTGCTCTCGCTCGGCACGCAGCTCGCCCACGCCCTCGACGCTTGGCGCGCGGAGCACGGCCAGCATCTGCTGGAGTGGCTCGACGTTGTCGCGGAGTTCGAGGCCCTGGCGAGCCTCGCCGCCTATGCGTACGAGCATCCGGAGGACGTCTTCCCCGAGATCGTGGACGAGCCGCAGTTCAGCGCCACGGGACTCGGCCACCCGCTGCTTGCCCCTGACGTCAACGTGCGCAACGACGTGGCCCTGGCCCACGCCCGGCCGACGCCGCAGGCGCTGCTCATCAGCGGATCGAACATGTCCGGCAAGAGCACGCTGCTGAGGAGCGTCGGCGTGGCGACCGTCATGGCGTTCGCAGGCGCTCCGGTGCGGGCGCGCGCACTGCGCATCTCGCCGCTCGCCGTGGGCGCGTCCATTCAACTGCACGACAGCCTGCAGGAGGGCGCCTCGCGCTTCTACGCGGAGATCGAGCGCCTGCGCCAGATCGTCGACATCAGTCGCGAGCAAGGGCCTGCCCTCTTCCTCATGGACGAGATCCTGCACGGTACGAACTCACACGACCGGCGTATCGGCGCCGCGGGTGTCGTGCGCAGCGTGCTGGAGGCCGGCGCCCTCGGTCTGGTTACGACCCACGACTTGGCGCTGGCGACCATCGCCGACGACGGCACCGGCCGCACGGTGAACATGCACTTCGAGGACCAGGTCGAGGGCGGCCGGGTCGCGTTCGACTACACGCTGCGCCCGGGCGTCGTCACGCGCGGCAACGCGCTGGCCCTGATGCGGATGGTCGGCCTCGACGTCGACGAGGACGTCAGCGAGAGCGCGGAGGACGCTGGCATCTGAGGCACACGTGCGTGCCGCGCTGCCCTACGACCATGCGCCGGATCGTCGCGCCGCAGCGGCGGCAAGGCTTGTCCGTCCGGCCGTAGACGTGGAACTCGTGCTGGTAGCTGCCCGGCTGTCCCTCGGGCGTCCGGTAGAAGGTGTCGAAGCTCGAGCCCTGCAGCTCGATGGCCGTCCCCAGCACGTCCTGGATGGCCGCGTGGAGGGCGGCGGCTTGCGGCTTGCGCACGCTGTCGGAGCGGCGCAGCGGATGCAGCCGGGCCCGGTGCAGGGCCTCGTCCACGTAGATGTTGCCGAGGCCGGCGAGGAAGGCCTGATCGAGCAACAGCGGCTTGAGTGCTC
>JAHEIK010000305.1 GCA_024639415.1 Planctomycetota bacterium | reverse complement strand
GCGAGCGAGCGGACCTTCACGGCGCTGTGCTTCTGGACCTGGGAACCGAGGGTGACCTGGCCGTCGCCGCCGAGCACGGAGGCGCCGTCCTTGTGGATGGCGAGGATCGTCGTCATGCGTGTTTGGCAGGCTACCCCGCCCTCCCTTGGGCCTCATCGGAGCGACCTCGTGCCAGATCGGCACGACACGAGACCAGATCGGTGCGATTCGTTCTTCCCGCACCCGGCGTGCCACGGACAATCCCGCCCAAGTACGTGCGGAGAAAGTACCCATGGAGACGAGCCTCGTCCTCGTGAAGCCCGACGGCGTCCAGCGCGGACGCATCGGGACCATCCTCAGCCGCTTCGAGGCCAAGGGCCTCCAGGTCGTGGGCCTCAAGCTGATGAAGCCCTCGCGTGACCTCCTCGAGAAGCACTACGCGGTCCACAAGGAGCGCCCGTTCTTCGAGAGCCTGCTGAAGTTCATGAGCTCGGGCCCGGTGGTCGCCATGGCTGTCCGCGGCGAGGGCGCCATCGGCGTCGTGCGCAACCTGGTGGGCGCGACCAACGGTGCCGAGGCCGCGCCCGGCACCATCCGCGGTGACTTCGGCATGAGCAAGTCGTTCAACCTGGTCCACGCCTCGGACGGCGCCGACACGGCGGCCTTCGAGATGGGGCTGTGGTTCGGCGACGACACCATCGACTACGACCTCGACGGTCTGGGCTGGGTCAACGACCCCGAGGCCTAAGGCCACCGACGGAGGTCCGACCGCCGCGTGGCCGCCCACGGCATGACCCCCCGCCTGACGGCCGCTGTCGCGCGTGAGATTCACGCGCGCTGCGAGGCCCGCGTGCGCTCGGTCCATCAGGATGGCCCCCTGGCCTTCCGTATCGACGTACGGGGCGAGGCGCGCGACGACCTCGTCATCGATCTCGGCGCGCCATTTCCGCGTGTCCACTTCGCAGACCCGCGCCCGGCGCCGGCCCAGCCCACTGCTCTGGCCAACGCACTGCGTCAGCTGCTCAAGGGCGCGCGCCTCGTGGGCGCGGACGCCATCCGCGGTGAGCGCGCCCTGCGCGTGACGCTGCGGCGCGGTGGCGAGGACGTCGTCCTCTGGGTGGAGCTGTTCGGCGGGCAGTCGAACCTCTACGTCGTGAGCGCCGCAGGCAAAGTACTGCTCACGCCGCGGGGAGACGTGGCCAAGCGCCGCGCAGCATCCAAGGGCATGGCCTTCGAACCCGTGCCGTCCCGCGAGCCGACCGATGCGGGCTCCGACGCGGATGTAGATCAGGCGGGCTCGGCCGCAGTGCAGGCGCTGGTCGAAGCTGCTGCCGGCAAGCGCGAGGCCGGCTCCGCCCAAGCCCGCCTGCGACGGTTCGTGAAGCGCAAGCTGCGCGCCGCACACAAGGCGCGCACGCAGCTCGAGGGGGCGCTCGCACGCGAGTCCGAGGCCGACGACCTGCACCGCAAGGGCGAGCTGCTCCGTGGGTCGTTTCACCTGCTCGCACCCGGCTTGCAGCGCGTGCGGGTCCCCGACTACACCGTCGATCCGCCGGACGAGGTCGAGATCGAGCTCGACCCGAACCTCCCGCCGGGCGAGCAGGTCGCTGCGTGCTTCAAGCGCGAACGCAAGCTCCGACGCGGGGCCGAGGAAGCGCGCAAGCGACTCGGCGCCGGTGCGGCGGACGTCGACGCCCTGGAGGCCGCCTTCGCATGCATCGCAGACGGGCAGGAGCCGGGTGACCTGCAAGGCGTCGTGGACCTGCTCCCCAGCCGACTGCAGCAGGCGGCGCTGCGCGAACTGGACGAGCCCCAGGAGGCGGCACGCCCCAAGGGGCCGTCGCGCGCGCTGCCCTGGCACGTCTATGTCTCTGCCGACGGCTGGCGCATCCTCGTGGGCCGCGATGCACACGGGAACGACGAGCTCACCCTGAAGCACGCAACGCCGCTGGACCTGTTCCTGCACGTTCGCAGCGCGACGGGCAGCCACGTGATCGTGCCGACGCCACGCGGCCAGACGGTGCCACGGGACACCCTGCTGGACGCCGCTGAGCTGGCTTGCCACTTCAGCGAGCGGCGCGCGGCGGATCGTAACGAGGTCGACTACACTCCCCGTCGCTACGTGCGCAAGCCGCGCGGCGCCCCGGCCGGGCTCGTGCGCCTCGAGCGCAGCAAGACGCTCACGCTGCGCCGCGACGAAGCCCGCAGACGCCGGTTGCTCGCCTCCCGCCACGGCCCCGGGGATTCGGGCGATTCGTAGCGGCTTCCGCCCGGGCACCCGCAGTGCCGCGGTATGACGGCCTGATGACCCCTCCGAGCCAATCTCTGGGGTCCCGTCCGATGGGCCGCCCCGGCCCGGATCACCCCCTGGAGATGGCTGTGATGCGTGCACGTGTCCGCCGGATGCTTCCGCTGTTCCTGATCTGCTTCGCCCTCGCGGGTTGCGCGAGCGAGCCGCCCAACCCCTTCGGTCCGTCCGAAGAGGAAGAGGACGATGCGGCCCGCCTCGAGTACTTCGAGACGGCCGCCGTCACGTACTACGACGGCGGACGCTTCGACCTCGCCGAGGTCCAGTTCCGCAAGGTCCTGGGTCTGGATGCCTCGAACAAGAAGGCCAAGCGCGGTCTGGCGAAGTCCCTGTACATGCAGGCCACGGAAGGACGGCTCTCGCGGGATCAGCGCGCGACGAAGCTGCGCGAGGCCCAGAATCTCCTGGAAGAGATCGTGCCGCTGGAGTGGCCGAACCCGGACGGGCCCGGCAGCCGGCGCTACGAAGTCCAGACCGACCTCGCTCACGTGTACGCCGACCTTGCCGATCTCTACGATCGCGACGTGCGGGACCTGCGCCGCCAGATGAAGACCGACCCCAACGCGGACGAGTCCGCCCTCATGGCCACGACCCGCACGCAGGTCCAGAAGCGCAACGGTCTGCTCGGGCAGGCCATCCCGCTCTACGACACGGTGCTGAAGGCCTCCCCGGACAACCCCTACGCCCTCGCGGGATTGGCCAAGGGCCACCTCCAGATGGGCAACGACGAAACGGGGATCCACTACGCCAACCAGTACCTGCAGCTCAGCCGCAAGAGCCAGCTCGGCTGGAAGCGCGAGCTGGAGGCGTACGCCGAGTCCGTCGGCGGCATGAACAAGGTGACCAACCAGCAGCGACAGGAGTTCCTGCAGCGGATCCACGGTGCGCGCGACAAGGAGAAGCGCATGCACCTGATGCTCGCGTCCGTCCACATGCGGCGCATGGAGTTCGGCCAGGCGGTACAGCGCTACACGTCCGTCATCAAGATCGACAGCACCGTGCCCGCCGCCTACCTCGAGCGGGCCCAGGGCTACGCCGCCCTCGGGGAGCACAAGCGTGCGATCACCGATCTCGAGGAGTATCTCAAGATGACCGACCCGCAGCTGCACCGTCAGCAGCGGATGAACGCCGTCGAGTTGCTGGACCGCTACCAGAACGCCGTGGCCCGACGGGTTCCGCCGTCGCGCCGTGCCCCCGTCCGCCCTGCGCGCCCCGCGCCCAGCGGGTCCTTCGGCTCGCCCGACGGCTAACGCCCGTCGCCCGCGCCAAGCGGAGGATCCGGTGGAGCGCTGTCCTGAGATCTTCGAGATCGAAGAGCCGATCGGTCTCTTCGCGACCCTCTACTACGTGGTGGCGATCGTCCGCGCATGCGAGGAGCGCGGCGTAGAACCCCGCATTGTCGCGACGAGCCTCCTCTACGCAGATCCGGAGCGCGGCTCCGACTGGCTGGCCTACCACTTCGATCGACGGGGCGACGAGGCGCCGGCGCCCGCGGCGACACCTCGGCATCGCATCCGTACGCGCAGGAACCTGAATCGCATCCTGCGCGGAAGGCCCGATCTGGATATCCAGAACGAGTTCCGCGACGTGCGCGAGGCTGGGCTCTACTTCGACAAGTACCTGCGCATCAAGCCGGAGATCCTCCAAGCAGCCCGGGCGTACGCGGCGGAGCACTTCCAGGGGAAGACGCTGGGCATCCACTGGCGAGGCACCGACAAGCCTCTGGATGAAGCCGATCCGATCTCGCGGGAGACGATCGTCGGGGCCGTCACGCGCCATGGAGCGGACTGCGAGACCATCTTCATCGCGACCGATGAACCGGCCTTCACGGAAGACATTCGCAAGGCCTTCCCCGATCGACGCGTCGTCTCCTTCAGCGCACCGACCGGCCGCTGCTTCCAGGACGAGCTCGACGACAACTATCGCAAGGGCCGCGAGGCGCTGCTGGACTGCCTGCTCCTTGCGAGCTGTGATCTCCTGATCAAGACCCCAAGCGCCCTGTCGGCTTGGAGCAAGGTGTTCAATCCCGACCTGCCCGTGGTGCTCGTGGGGCGGCCCTACAAGGAGCACCATCGGCGACGCCTGCAGTTCCTCGGCATCAAGGTCCGGCTGAGAACACGCTTCGCCCGCCCGCTGCGCCTCCTGGGCTTCTATCCGGAGAGCGCTCTCTACGATCCCGACGAGCGCGCGATGGCCCGCAACGGGGTGCTGGAGATCGTCCCGGAGTCGGACGCGCCGCCGCGCCGGCGCTACCACTAGCAGGGCAGGGAGCGCAGTGCCGCAGAGGCGAGCCCACCCTAGGATGCGTGCATGCAGTTCCAGCGATCGTTCAGTGGCGCCCCGTGGGAGGCGCGCGTCGGCTACTGCCGGGCGCTCCGCGCGGGCAACCAGGTGTTCGTCACGGGTACCGCCCCTGTGGGTGAAGATGGAGCGACCGTCGCTCCCGGCGACGCCTACGCACAGACGCGGCGCTGCCTGGAGATCGTGCGCGACGCGCTGGCTCCACTCGGCGCTTCGCTGAGCGACGTGGTTCGCACACGCATGTTCGTCACGGACATCGCACGGTGGGAAGACTACGGCCGCGCGCACAGCGAGGTGTTCGCCGACCACCCGCCCTGCACGACCATGGTCGAGGTGCAGGCACTGATCGCGCCGGACATGCTGATCGAGATCGAAGTAGACGCCGTGCTGGACGCGTGAGACGCCGCTGCGCTCAGTCCCACCACGGGCGCGAGGAGCGCGAGCTGGCGAGCGCTTCGAGAGTCAGGGCGGCGAGTGCATCCGCGGGCGCCGCAGAGGGGTTTCCAAACGGAGCCGGGGATCGACTCGGCTTTCGAGCAGGCCGCCCGCTCACTCTCAGCCGTGACACAGATC
>JAHEIK010000304.1 GCA_024639415.1 Planctomycetota bacterium | reverse complement strand
GACGCGTGCGCTCCTCGAAGGCGCCCCCCTGGAGGGGCTGCCGTCCAGCAGCCGCCCGCCCGAGCGAGCGACGGCCCGTCGCGGTCCCGGCTGGCGCGCGCGACTGGCAGCCCTCGAAGAGGGGGCCCGCCGCCGACGCGCGGCCGTCGAGGGCCGTGACCAGACGGGCACCGCCCTGTTCGAGCTGTGGATCGATCCGGAGGAGTGCCGCCGCAAGCAGGGTCTGGTGCTCTCCCTCACCCGGCGGTCCGTTCGGAGGAGCGGCGGGCTGGGCGAGCCCAAGGAAGCGAAGTGGTCCTCGGTGCCCGGGCTCTCGTCGATGTCCCGCGACACCCAGGTCGCCTTGGCCCGCGTGCTGAAGGTCGGCAAGGATGACGTGTTCGGCTGGCGCTGGGACAAGCGCTCGAAGCTCCTCGTGCAGGCCGGCGAGGCGGCGCGCGCGCTCGCCGCATGCGACGGCGTCGTGCCGGTGCGCAGCCTCGCGGAGGACGGGACCTGGAGCGAGCCGCTCCAGTGGACGCAGGATCGCTGGTACTTCGGTCTCGTCCTGCACTCGCGCTACGAGGAGGGGGAGCAGGCCGCGCGCTTGGAGGGCGTGCTCACGCGCGGCACCGAGCGCCGCGCGCTGGGTGACGCCGATCTGCTCCTGCCCGGCGGGATCGTGCTCTTTGGCGACGAGGCGGCACCGCTCGATGATGCGCGCGCCTTCGATTGGGTGACCACGCTTCGCACGGAAGGGCCGCTCGACGTGCGCGGCGAGGAGGTCGCGCCGTTCCTCGTTCGCTTGCTCGACATCACGACGGGCATTCCCCTGGATCTCGGTGACCTCGCGCAGGCCGGTGCGGCACCCGCAGGACTCCTCGAGCTCGTCTTGCCTGCCGGCAAGCCTCCGGAGGCCGACGTCACGTTCCTCTACGGGGAGGCGGATATCGCTGCGAGCAATCCGTCGCAGTACGTCCTCGAGTCCGGCGAGGCGCCGCGCATCCTGCGCCGTGACCCCGAGGCCGAAGCCGCGTTGCTCGAGATGCTGACCACGGAGGGGCTGACGCGCACCGCGCCGGGCCGCGGCGAGCACGCCTACAGCGTGCCCACGACCGACCTGCCCGGATGCTGCACGCGACTCATCGAGGCGGGCTGGCGCATCCAGGTCGAGCGGAAGCCGCTGCGCTCGGGCGGCTCGATCGCGATGCGCGTGCGCTCGGGCATCGACTGGTTCGACATCGAGGCGGAAGCGAGCTTCGACGACTCGGCGCTCGCGCTGCCCGCGATCCTCAAGGCGGTGGCGGAGGGCAAGAGCTTCGTCACGCTGGACGACGGCGGCGCCGCGCTGCTTCCGCCGGAGTGGACGGCGCGCCTCCAGGCCATCGGCGCGCTGTCGAGCGCAGTGGAGGACTCCGATGCGATGCGCGTTGCTCGCGCGCGCGCCCCGTTGCTCGACGTCCTGCTGGCCGACGTGGCCAACTTGCAGACCGACGCCACGTTCGACGAGTTGCGCGAGACGCTGCACACGTTCCGCGGCGTGCGTGCCCGGCGCGAGCCGAAGTCCTTCGAGGGCTCGCTGCGCACGTACCAGCGGGAGGCCTTGGGTTGGTTCGCCTTCCTCCGCGCGGCGGGCCTGGGCGGCTGCCTTGCCGACGACATGGGTCTGGGCAAGACCGTCCAGGTGCTCGCCTGCCTGCTCGCCCGGCGCCGGGCGAAGGACCGCCGCGGGCCGAGCCTGGTGGTCGCACCGCGCTCGGTGCTGTCGAACTGGATCCGCGAGGCGGGGCGCTTCGCGCCGGGGCTCCGGACGGCGACGTACCACGGCGCCGGTCGGGAGCAGATCCTCGCCGACACGACCAAGGTGGATCTCATCGCCACGACCTACGGCACCTTACGGCGCGACATCGATGCGCTGGCTGCCGTGCCGTTCGACTACGTCGTGCTCGACGAGTCCCAGGCCATCAAGAACGCGGCGAGCAAGACCGCGCGCGCCGCCTGCCGCCTCGACGCCGGCCACCGCCTGGCGCTCACCGGCACGCCCATCGAGAACCACCTCGATGAGCTGGGTTCCCTCTTCGCGTTCCTCAATCCCGGCCTGCTGGGCAACCGACGGGAGTTCCAGGCCCTGCTCGGCACCACGAGCACGCCGACGTCAGAGCGCTTGTCGTGGCTCCAGGCCGCGCTCCGCCCGGTCGTGCTGCGGCGAACGCGCGAGGAGGTCCTCACCGAGCTGCCCGAGAAGGAGGAGCAGTTCCTGCGCTGCCCCCTCGGGGACGATCAGCGCCGCGCCTACGAGGGCATTCGCGCGCACTACCGCGCGAGCGTGTTGAGCCGCGTGGAGAAGAGCGGGCTAGCCAAGTCGAAGATGCACGTGCTCGAGGCGCTCCTGCGCCTGCGCCAGGCCGCGTGCCATCCGGGCCTCCTCGATCCCTCGCTCAAGGCGGAGCCCTCCGCCAAGCTCGACCAGCTGCTGCCCATGCTCGACGAGATCGCCGACGCAGGCCACAAGGCGCTGGTGTTCTCGCAGTTCACACAGTTCCTGGGGATCCTGCGCAGCCGCCTCGACGATGCGGCGATCCGCTACGAGTACCTCGACGGCAAGACGACGCGGCGCGGCGACGTCATCGATCGCTTCCAGGAGGATCCCGACACCTCTGCGTTCTTGATCAGCCTCAAGGCCGGCGGCACCGGGCTCAACCTGACGGCCGCGCAGTACGTGTTCATCCTCGACCCGTGGTGGAACCCGGCCGTCGAGGACCAAGCGGTAGGCCGCGCTCATCGCATGGGCCAGGAGAGCCACGTGAGCGTGTATCGTCTCATCGGAGAGGACACGATCGAGGAGCGTGTGCTCGAACTGCAGTCGCGCAAGCGCGACCTCGTGCAAGCGGTGCTCGGTGGCGTCAGCGACACGCCGCTGCGCGGCATCACTCGCGACGACCTCGAGGTCCTCCTCGGTTGAGGGCACGAGCGGGGACGCTGTCCGAAAGACGCATACGTAGGCGTGAGCGCGGCGCGAGAAAGCAGCAATCTTGCACCACTAGGCCACATTCTTTCGTGCTTGACGCGACCTTGGAATCCTGACAGTTTCGTCCGCGTAGAAAGTGCATGGAGTTCAGAGAGGCTCTCGAGGCGAAAGCCGGATCAACCGCGCGTCGCTGCCACCTGACGAGACGGGTGGATGGGTCCTGGCTGTCCCCTAGCCGTGTGCAAAGTCCTGCCGACTGCAAGGTCGAGGGGGCGGGGCAGGACAGTGCCCTCTACCCGTTTTCCATGCAGGGTGGGTTTCATGTCGAAGCACAACAGCGCCATCGAACTCACCCGGCGTGGCTTTCTCGTGGCCGGTAGTGCCGTAGCCCTGGGCGCACTCGCGGGCTGTGGATCGGGCGGGGGCGACTCCGTCCCGCCGGACATGACCAAGGCCTACCGCCTCTCGACGCGCGGCGTAGGCACGGCCTCGAACGCCGCCAAGCTGCACGCGGCCAACCTGCGCTTCGTGTCAGCCGCCGCGGCCGACGCCAACCGGGCGCACGCCGGCGATCGGTCGAACATCGTCCCGATCGACATCAAGCCCGCCACGTGGGAGCTGTGGTTCGGCGGTGGCGCCGGCCAGGTCGATCTGCGCAAGATCTGACGATCGAAGCGGGAACGCGCGCTCCGCACGCACGCTGCGTTCCCGATCCGGCTGTCGCGTGGCCCCGCCGCCCTCAGTCCTCGCAGGATCCGGGGCCGATGTCGCCGTTGTTGTAGTCGTCCAGGATGTCCGCGAGATCGGTGGCCTCGGACTTCTCGCTCTTCGCGTAGCCGTCCATATGGTCGGCAAGCCACTCGGCGGCGTCCTCCAAGTCGTCTTCCACGGCGCTGTCGTCCGCGCCGTCCGCCACGTTCAACATGGCCGCGACCCACTGGCGCGCGAGGATCCGCCACGCGTTGCCCCTCGTCGGCTGCTTGAGCCAAGTGAGAAGCGTGGATGCGTTGTAGCTCTCTCCATCCAAGGTGAGGCTCGAGACGGGCCAGTCGTCCGTGTGGTTCTTCCAGTAGCCGTGCGAGTGCGTGCACCCGTCGTCGCCGTCATCCGGCAGGACGATGTCGGCCGTCGTGAAGTTGTCGAAGTCGATCAGCATCGGCGTGGCCTGCGTCCCGATCGACGCTTGCCGCAGGATCTCGACGCCGATCGGCCAGATGCTCTCGCGGCTGAAGACCCAGGTCTCGCCGGCAGGGAGCGTGCACGCGTCGGCCAGACGGTGGAAGGTCGTCGTGGAGCTGATCGCCACGGTGATGGTGTGCCACTCGCCGTCCGCGGTCACAGCGAACGTGTCGGTGACGTACTCCTCTTCCTCGCAGTCGCCGCTTCCCGTGCTCGCCTGGTCGTCGGCGTCGCTGAAGAGGAAGCGCACGTACACGCTGAAGTCGATGGACTGGGGGATACGTACGTCGATCGACAGCGTCGCGCCGTCGACGCCGATGGGCTCGTCGCGCAAGTCTGCGAACGCACCCACGGGTGTGTAGGTGCGAATACCGTTCTCGCTCATCGCCAGCTCGATGCCGGCGGGGAAGTCGAGGATGCCGATGAAGTCCTTGTACTCGACGTCGTCCTGGTAGCTGTCCTCCGCCTTGATGGTTCCGCGTCCAAAGGTGTTGCCGCCTTCGACCACGGCGGCGAACGACTGCACGCCGGCTTCGCCGAGCGTCGTGCGTAGCTCTACGGGCGTCGCGTTGCTGCTGTCGTCGAACAGGCCATAGAAGGCATCCCCGTCGCTGTAGCCGCTGACGGCGGTCGTCGACTGCGTGGGCAGGTCTTCGAAGTCCTCGACCAGGGTGACCGGAGCGGAGGTGGCCTGGGAGAGGACCCCGCCGCCGGGCACGTCCATGGCGCCACCACCTCCTCCGCATGCTGCAACCACCGCGACCAGTGCCAGACCCATGAAGACTCGGCCTGCAAGCATTCCATCCTCCCAATTCGGGGAGGGCGCGCGCTACATCACGCGACGGACCCGACCGCTGCCACCCCCCGGCCCGGCCCGGGGCAGCAAAGTTCGTACCTCAGACCATCGAGGCCGGGTCGCGGGCATTCTCCGCGGCATGCGCGGACTGTCCGGGCCGGTCCTGGGGAGGGTTCCCCAAGGAGGTTGGGGACAGGTGCCCGCAGGACGGCCTATCCCGCGTATCCACACGAGCAAGGATTCCGAGGGA
>JAHEIK010000029.1:4764-16882 GCA_024639415.1 Planctomycetota bacterium | reverse complement strand
GCTGAGCGCCCCCTTGTAGGGCACGCGGCCCTCGACGCCCTCGGGCACGAACTTCTCGCGCTGGTTGACCGCGCCCTGGCCGTAGCGGTCGGCGCTGCCGTCGAGCATCGCGCCGAGGCTGCCCATGCCGCGGACGCTCTTGTAGGTGCGTCCCTGGTGGTAGATGACCTCGCCGGGGCTCTCGTCGACGCCGGCGAGCAGGCCACCGAGCATCAGGCTCGACGCGCCGGCCGCGATGGCCTTGATGCCGTCGCCGCTGAAGCGGATGCCGCCGTCGGCGATCACGGGCACATCGTTCGCGTGGCACACCTCGGCGGCGGCCGCGACGGCGGACAGCTGGGGTACGCCGCAACCGGCCACGACGCGCGTCGTGCAGATGGAGCCGGGCCCGATGCCGACCTTCACGGCATCCGCGCCGGCCTCGACGAGCGCCAGGGCGCCGGCCGACGTGCCGACGTTCCCGGCGACGACGTCGACGTTGGGGTGCGCGGACTTGTAGCGCTTGACGGCCGAGATGACGTTGTCGGAGTGGCCGTGCGCCGTATCGACGACGACGACGTCCACGTGGGCGTTGGCGAGCAGATCGACCCGCTCGTCGTCCTTCACACCAACCGCCGCCGCTACGAGCAGGCGCCCCTTCGGGTCGAGGTTGGCGTCGGGGAAGCGCGACAGATTGTCGAGATCGCGCATCGTGATGAGGCCCTGGAGGTGACCGGCCTCATCGACCAGCAGCAGCTTCTCGACCTTGGCCTCCTGGAGGATGGTCCGGGCCTGGACGAGTTCCGTCTCCGGCGGCGCCGTGACGAGGTCCTCCTTCGTCATGATCGAGCCGACCTTGTGCTCGCCTTCGACGAACTTGAGGTCACGCGACGTGAGGATGCCGACGACGCGCTGCGGACTGCTCTCGTCGCTCTGCTCGACGATCGGGATACCGGAGATCTTGTGGACCTCCATGAGTTCGCGCGCGGCTTCGATGGGCGCGTCCGGCGAGAGCGTGACGGGGTCGGCGATCACGCCGTTCACACTCCGCTTCACCAGCGTGACGTGCCGCGCCTGATCGCTCGGGCTCAGGTTCTTGTGGATGACGCCGATGCCGCCGAGGCGGGCGAGGGCGATGGCCATCTCGCTCTCGGTCACCGTGTCCATGGCTGCGGACACGATCGGGATGTTGAGCGGAACCCGGCGGGAGAAGCGGGAACGGACGTCCACTTCGCTGGGAATGACGCTGCTCAACTGCGGCACGAGAAGGACGTCGTCGAACGTCAGGGCAGTGGCGAGGATTCGATCTTCCATGACGTCTGATACTCCCGCACCGGGGGGTGGTCAAGCTGGGCACGCAGTGGCGCGCCCCTTGGAGGGACGCTCTCGGCCGCCTGTGCGCACAGGCTCAGCCCCTGTAGGCGGCCTTGCGTGCGTGGGCGAGGAGCGCCAGGTCGAGCAACAGGAAGAGCACCGCGAGGGCGAGGAGACCGTGGCGCCAGCGCTTGGCAGGATCGCTGCGCGCCTGCGCGGGAGCCGGAGCCAGGCCCGCGGGCCGGACGGGGGCGATCGTGCGGTCGGGATCGAGATCGAGGAACGCCGTGTCGCCCGTCCACGTTCCCGTTCCCGTCGTGACCTGCGCGCGGCCCACGGCGCCCACGGGCACGCGCCACACCAGCCCCTCCGGCGCAAGGCGGGCCGCCGCGGCGCCACGCCCCGCGGCCGCTAGCACCTCGTCCTTCGCCGGCCCCTTCCAGGTCAGGCGCGCGGCGGGCCCACCCGGCAGGTCGACTTCCGGTCGCAGCGCCTCCCCCCGCTCGTAGAACGGCTTGAGCGGAGCGAGCGGAGCCCGCGCCAGGCGCGCGATCGCGTTGCGCACCAACAAGGGCAGCGCGGCTTGGACCGGCAGCATGGACTTCTCTGGGTCGAGTCCGAGCACGACGTAGCGCACGCCCGCGCGTTCGCCCTCGGCGATGACCGGACGCCCCTCCGCGTAGGCCAGCGGCTCGAGGCCCGCGCCCGACAGGGTGCGGCCACGGACGACGTGGGCCCGCCGGAAGTCGAGATCGCGGATCAGCGGATGCCCGGCGGCCGTGCGCCAAATCAGCGGCTGCGTCACCTCCGGCCCAAGCTCGAACGGCAGCGTCCCGCCCAGCGGCGCGAGGAACACGTACGCTCCCGGCCGCAGCGCGTCCGCCGGCAGCGACACGCCGTCTACGAGGATCACGTCGCGAGGCTTGGCCCGGGCGAGCTCGGAGCTACGCACGAAGCCGCTGCGTTCCTCATCGACCAAGCCCTCCTCGGCGAGCGCCTTCACGATGGCTGCCGTGTAGGGCCGCACGCGACCGCCGTGCACGACGAGCAGCGAAGGACGCGGCACCGGAGCCAGGCGCACCTCGACGACATCGTTGGCGGGGAAGGCATCGTCCCCTTCCAGTGCCACCGTGAGCCACGCGGACTGCTGCGGTGCGGGCACCAGGAGCGCGACGATCTCCTCGGTCTGCCCGGACCAGAGCTCGCGGTCGGCCGTGTCGACCGTCTCACCGTCGATGCGCGCGGTCAGCCGACGCGTGCTCGCCACAGCGTCATGGTTGACGACCGTCAGCGTGACGACGTAGCCGTTCTCGTCTTGCTCACGCTGCAATGCGAAGTCCAGGATGCCCTGATCTGCGCGCGCGCTGCCCGTGCCGTGCACCTCCACCTGCACGTGCTCCGGCACCTCCGGCACCTGCACGTCGCGGGCCGAGAGCACGACGACGCGCGCGCGCGGCCGCGCGCGCGCGGCCTCCAGCGCGAGTGCCAGCGCGCCTACCAGATCCGCCTCCGCGGGCGCGGGACGCAGGGGCGTGTCGAGGGCGGCCAGCGCCTCGTCCCGCACATCCGTCGGAGCGACGAGCAGCCGCGGCGCGAGTCCGGCAAGCAGCACGCTGACGCGCGCATCCAAGCGGCGGGCCGCGCCTCGGCGCTCCGGCACCGACGCCACGAAGGCGCGCGCGAGCCGGCGCGCGTGCTCGAGGCGCGTCGCACCGTCTGCCTCGCGCGCTGCCGTCGTCACATCCGCGTCGATCACGACGAACAGGTCGCGCGGCTTCGCATCCGCCTCAGCCGGACGCAGCCCGCCCAGGGCGAGCACCGCACACAGCAGGGCGAGCACGCGGGCAAGCAGCGAGGCGGCCTCGCGCAAGCGCTTGAAGCGCGCCTCGCGCTTGACCGGGCCGAAGCTCTCCAGCAGCAGAGGTGTGAAGGGCACCAGCACCCGACGCCTGCGCCGGAAGTAGAGGTGGAACAGCACGATCGGCAGCAACGCCGTCAGGCCCCAGAGCGCCGCCGGCGCCGCGAGCTGCAAGGAGAGGGCGACAGCGCTCACGTGGCCTTCCCCACCGTGATGCCACGGCCGAGCATCTCGGCCAGCACGTCCCACAGCGGCGTGTGCACCTCCATGCGCTGGTAGAGGATCTCGCGCTGCACACACCAGCGCTCGAGGGCGTCGGCGCGCCGATGCCACGTCGCGCGCAGGGAGTCGAGGAAGGCGCGCGTGACGTCGATCTTCACTTCCGCGCCGCTCTCCCGGTCGATCGCCAAGAGGGAGTCGCCGAGCGGCAGGTCCACGTCGTCGGTGTCCAGGACGTGCAGTGCGACCACGTCCATGCCGCGGGCACGCAGGCCTGCGAGGCCCGAGACGAGGTTCTGGGGCTCGTAGAAGTCTGACAGCACCACGGCGAGACCACGGCGTTTGGTCAGCGACAGGATGCGCGCGACATCCTGACCGTGCGCGGTGCGTCCCTCATCGGGCGTCGAGGCCAGCGCGTCGAGCAGCGCGCCGGCGCGCCCCTTGCCCCGGTGCGTGCTGACCGGCAGCGGCCGCAGCGTGGGCAGCCACGCCAGCCGCACGTGGTCCAGGCGGCCAAGCGCGATGTAGCCGAGTGCCGCGGCAAGGCGCCTGGCCGCGCGCGACTTCGCGCCCGCCATGGACAGGCTGCGATCGACACAGATGGTGAGCTCGAGGTTCTCTTCCGTCTCGAAGCGCTTGACGACCAGGTCCCCGAGGCGCGCGTAGACATTCCAGTCGACGTAGCGCAGATCGTCGCCCGCGACGTAGTCGCGGTGGTCGGCGAAGAGGGCGCCCGAGCCGACGCGTCCCGTGCGCCAGTCGCCAGGGTTCTCCGTCGACGAGGGACGCCGACGGATGATGCGCAGACGATCGAGTCCACGCAGTTCGGCCTCGGTGAGCAGCGGCCCGTCGCTCACTTCTTGGCCTTGCCCTTCACGCCGCGCTGCAGCAGCTCGAAGTAGCGCTGCAGGAAAGAGCGCTCCCGAGCAGAGATGCCCTCGCGTGCGATCTCGTCCTCCTTGCGTTTCTCGAACTCGCGCAGGGCCTGCTCGAGCGGCACCTGCTTGGGCGGCTTGACGCCTCCGTCCGGATCCTCGACGGCGACGACCGCGTCTTCCTTCTCCACGGTCTCGCCCTCGTTCACGAAGGGCTCCACCACCTCCTCGCGCTCCGGCGGCGGCGGTGGTGGCGGCGGCTCCTGCCCGACGTCCGGCTCGGGCTGGGGCTTGGGCGGCGCGTCGGGCTCGCTCTCCTCGTCCTCCTGGTTGTCGGACGAGGCTCCCCCACCGCCTCCGCCATCCCCCAGCTCGATCCAGACCCGGCCCACGTGCAGCGGGCCCCTGCTGAAGGGATAGGAGCCCTCGCGCGGCACGAGGTACAGGTCGACGCGGTGCTTGCCCTTCGTCGCGAGGACGGCCAACCCCTCGATCTCGTCGAAGCGCAGGTCGAGCGGGACGTCGATCTCCGCACCGGCCTCAAACTCGACCTGCCCCACGTCGAACGGCCCCTGCTCGTCCCACAGCATCCGCACCGTGGCCCGGATCACGTCGGACGCCGCGCCTCCCAGCGTGGGTGTGGGCAGCTCCCAGCGCAGGCGCAAGCGCACGCCGGGAACGCCGTGCGGCACGCTGACGGGCAGGCTCGGACTGATGCCGCGCAGATCGACCTTCGTGCGGGCGACCATGCCGGGGTCGATGCGCGGCGCATCCTTGGACAGCGGCCCATGGTTCGTCAGCCCGTCGCGTAGCAGCGTGCGCAACTGCTCGACGCCACGCGCCCCCGGCGCGGGCGTGGACGTGTCGTCCCGGGCGAGGACGCGGCTCGTGCCGTCGACGACGAGGTGCATGGCGGCGGGCGCCTGGTCGGCGTCGGGGTCCTTGCCCTCGGGCGCTTGGATGACGCGCAGAACGCACGCGAACTCACGGCTGAGGTCGATGATCTCCGGGGTGCGGTAGAGCTTGATCCAGCGCTCGAGGCGTTCGGTGGCTGCGGGCGAAGCGACGGCGGGCCGTACGTGGATGGCGACGAAGATCGGCCGTCCGGTCTGTGCGGCGACCTGGCGCCCTGCGGTCAGGTTGTGGAACCAGGCGATGCGCGGCCCGGCCGGCGCCTTCGGCGCGGCCGCCTCCGGCACGTCGTCCTCGGCCTGCACGGCCGCCGCGGGAACGAGCGCGAGAAGACAGGCGAGCGCAAGACTCAGGGCGTGACGCTTCATTTCGCGCTCCCCCTCGTCCCCGCCTTCTCTTCTTCCCTCTTCTTGCCTTCCCTCTGCTTGTCTTCCCCTGTGTCCTCTGTGCCTCTGTGGTCCGTCTTCTTCTTCCGTTCCTTCTTCTCTTCCTCTGCGCCCTTTGCGCCTCTGCGGTTGATCCTCTTCTCTTCCCTCTCCTCTTCCTTTGCGTCTTTGCCCTGCTTCGCGTCTTGGTCGAGCCCCTCCTGGGGCTCGACCCCCAGGGGCTCGACCCCCAGGGGGTTCTCCACGAACGTCTGCAGCCAGAAGTCCGCCTTCATCGGCCGCGGGCCGCCCCCGGGCCGATTGCGAACCGTGCCGCCGGTGTCGCCCCACAGGCCGCTGACACCGGGCAAGAGCAGCACCGCCGCGAAGAGGAAGGCGAGCACGCGCCGCAGCCACCTCCCGGGTCGCTTGCTCCGGGCCAGCTGCCGCGGCTCGACGCCACGCAGCCGGCCGGTGGCCTGCGCTGCGAGGAATGCCGGCACGGGACGCTGCGTCTCGAAGTCCGTCAACGTCAGCGCGGTTTCCGTCGAGTCATGCCACGCGAACCGGTCGTCGAGGTGGCGCGCGAAGGCGTCCTCCGGCGGGCGGACGAGGAGCCCGGCCAGGGGGCGCAGGAGGTAGCCGAGGAAGTACAGGACGACCGCGGCCAGCAGGGCCGGGATCCAGCGCCCCGCGAGATGCTCGAAGAACGGGACGGCGCGGATCGCTCGGTGCACGAAGGCGAGCACGATCGCGGCGACGAGGATGCCGACGTGCCAGCGCGCAGCGCGCGCACCGCCCACCGCGCGGGCATAGCCGCGAAGCAGCCTGCGGAGCTCGATGCGCACGGCCTCCATCGGGACAGAGGGTACTCCGGCGGGCAGGCAGGGACGCGGAACCTGGCGTGGCGTTGGTGGGCCGCGCGGAGCCTCGACTGCTACGCGCGGGCGCTCTTGTAGCCGACCATACGCCCCGCCTCCGGGTCCCAGAGCTTCAGGCGGAACATCGAGAAGAGCGTCGAGGGGCGAGCCTTGACGACGACCGGGTGCTGCAGCGCGGGGATCTCGTCCATCGCCTCCTTGAGGCGGTAGAAGGGGATGCGCGGGTTGAGGTGGTGCACGTGGTGGTAGCCGATGTCGCCGGTGAACCAGCGCATGACGCGGCCGAGCTTCAGGAAGCTCGAGGCCTCGAGCGCACCGCGCACGTGACTCCACTCCGAGGCTTCGGGAATCGTGATGCCCTCGTAGTTGTGCTGCGCGTAGAAGAGGTACGCGCCGGCTGCGCCCGAGAGCACGAACGGCAGCAGGAATGCGAAGACGAACACGCCGGGGCCGCCCAGGACGTACGCCGCCACGCCGACCGAACCGTGGACGAGCAGGGAGAGCCCGCTATCGAGGTGACGGCGCGGGTTCTTGAAGAACGGCGCGAAACCGAAGCTGACGAGGAACACCGTCAGGTAGCCCAGGCTCAGCGTCAGGGGATGGCGCTCGATGCGGTACGCGAGGCGCTGCTTGCGGCTCGCGTCGCGCCACTGCTGCGTCGTGAAGAGCGTGAACGTGCCGCGCTGCGGGCCCTCGGTCTGTGCGGTATGCGCGTGGTGGTAGTTGTGCGTATCGCGCCAGATGCGCGAGGGCGTCAGCACGAGGAGGCCGTAGAACTCCAGGATGGCCTTCGCCACGGGCGAGCCACGGAAGATGGCATTGTGGTGCAGGTCGTGCACAAGGATGAACGTGCGCACCATCGTCAGCCCGGTCGCGATGCCCGCCACGAGCTGCAGTGGCCACCAGGGCGCGATCACCGCTCCCGTGGCGAAGGCCGCCAGGACCGCCAGGGTCGAGATCAGGTGCCACCAACTGAGCGGCCGGGACTCCTCCATGAAGGGCCGGGTCGCGGCCATCACCTCGCGGTCGGAGGGAACGGCCTGCCCCTCAGGAGCCTCGGTGCCTGTTGCTTGGGTGCCCATGGATGTGTCGTCCCGTCTCCGGTCGGTATCTCGCAGGGGCCTGCGGCAGGACCTGCAGCCACGCGAATGCGCAACGTGGCGGGAGAATGGTACCGGCTCGGACATGCTCTTGGCGGAACTTGCCGGTCCGCAAGCGGCGGGCCACCCGGATTCGGGCGAGTCAGGGCCGCCGGAGGCGGGCTGCGCCGCGGCTCCCGCGGGCCCCGCGGAGCGGCTGCCGAGCGGCCGGTGGGGATTCCTCCGGCGGCTGCGCGGGATTTTCCGTCGCCTGCCCCGACCTCAGGGCGCTGTGCACGGTGCGCAGAGTCCGGACAGTGCGGCGCGTGCCCGGGTGGGGCTCGCGCGGTACCTTGCGGGCATGTCCGTCGCCGCCACAGGGGAGCCGCGCGTCACCTGCCCGCAGTGCGGTGCGCGTGTTCCGCATGACGCGGGCTACGTGCCGTGGTGCGACTGCGGCTGGAACGTGCGGCCCGCCGCCGCAGGGGAACCGCCGGGGCCTCTCGAGCGGGCCTACCGGGAGCTGGGACGCCGCCGGGGACGGCAGGTCTTCGAGCGGGTCAAGGCCACGGGTACGGATCGAAGTCGGGTGACGGTCTCGCGCGTGCTCTTGACCTGCTTCTCAGCCCTGGTGCTGCTGACGACGCCGGCGCTCCTCGCCAGCGCGGTGCTGCTCGTGGCGCTGACGTGGTTCAACACCGTCGCGCTCTTCTTCGGCATCGTCTTCCTGCTGCTTGCGTGGGTGCTGCGGCCGCGCTCGTATCGCCCGCAGCGGCGCGAGGTGCTGACCCAGGGCGCGCAGCCCCAGCTGCAGGCCCTCGTCCATGACGTGGCCGGCCGCCTCGGCGCGCCGATACCGGACGTGCTCCTCGCGACGAACGACTTCAATGCCTACGTGGCGCGCGTCGGTTACGGCCGTCGGCGCTGCCTGGCCTTGGGGCTGCCGCTGCTCGCGAGCCTGGATGAGCAGGAGTGGGTGGCCCTCCTCGGCCACGAGCTCGGTCACCTGGCCAACGGTGACGAGCGCCAAGGGCGCCTGACAGGAACCGCCATGGCTACGGTCGCAGGTTGGTGCGAGGTCCTCACACCCACGCATACCGCGGAGGCGGGGTGGACCTTCTCGGACGCCGTCTCCACCTGGACGATGTGGGTCGTATCCCTGGTCCCGCGGGGGCTGCTGCAGGCCATGGTCCACCTGGCGTGGTCCGAGTCGCAGCGCGCTGAGTACCACGCCGACCGACTGGCCGCGTCGGTGGCCGGGACGGAGGCCGCGTGCGGCCTCGAGCAGAAGGTGCTCATGGCGGACTCCCTCGCGTTCGCGGCCCACCGCGTGGTCCACCGCAAGACGCACCGCACGGTCCTCGACGAGATGGCGCACATGGCCAGGTCGCTACCACCGCGCGAGCGGGAACGGCTACTGCTGCTCGCAGAGCAGGAAGAGCCGGTGCTCGACTCGACCCATCCCCCGGAGAAGCTCAGGCTGCGCATGCTCACCGAATCGAGGCACTGCCGGCCCGTCGTCGAGCTCACGCCCCAGACGCGCGTGGCGATCGACGAAGAACTGGCCCAGGCCGCGGCCCGGGTCAACGAGGAGCTGGAGACGGCGTTCCGCAGCGCGCTGCACGGCTTCTGACGCTACGGAGCGGTGCGCGCCGCCGGGCCCGCGACGGCCCTCGGCCCCCGTCCTGCGGGGCGGGCCCAAGTCCCCGTCTTGCTCCCGTGACGGGCCCCGTCTAGCGTGAGCCGCCATGGACTACTACGAGCGGCAGATCATCGCCTGGCTCGCCATCCTGATCGGGGCCTTCTTCCTCGCGAAGTCGGTCGCCCGCAGGCGCGAGAAGGGCCAGATGCGGGAGCTGCTCGGACTGCCTACCGACAAGGTCAAGCGCTTCCGCAACTTCTTCGTGCAGCGGCTCGAGCGCATCGTCGGCTTCATGTTCATCCTGATCGGCGTCGGCCTGCACATCTACGTCGTCATCCGTCAGGCCCAGAAGGAGACGGGCGGCAACGATCCCCAGCAGGCGCTGGCCGACATCAGCACGTACCTCGCGATCGGCATCGTCTCGATGCTCGCCATCGCCGCGCTGATGCACTGGATCTGCTCGTACTTCGCGCGCCGCATCTTCCTCGACATCCTCGGCTACTACATGGTGCGCCAGGGCTACAAGCTCGAGGAGGACCCGAACCTCATGAAGCAGATCGGCGAGATGCTGGGCCTCAAGCGCGACGAGAACGACACGGTCGAGACCTACCGCCACCGCTTGGAGGAAGGCCTGAAGATCGACGCCATCCGGGCCCGCCTGCTCGCGCGGGGCAAGCTGGCTGATCTGGAGAAGCCCGACGAGGGCGACGCGGAGCAGTAGTCGGCTCCGCGGAGCGCCGTCCCCCACCGAGTCGGCGACGGGCGACGGGGACGCCGGGAACGGGAACGGGAACGGAGACGGGAACGGGCTGCGCCCGTATGCTCCGCGACGGAGACCGGCGCCATGCTCGAAGGCAAGTACAACCCCCAATTCCTCGATTCCACCGCACAAGAGTTGTGGGAAGCCGAGGGCGTCCACCGCTTCGACCGCGACTCGGATGCCGAGGTCTACTCGATCGACACGCCCCCGCCCACGGTCTCGGGCGCCATGCACATCGGGCACGTCTTCTCGTACACGCAGGCGGAGTGCATCGCGCGCTACCAGCGCATGCTCGGCAAGAACGTGTTCTATCCGTTCGGCTTCGACGACAACGGCCTGCCGACGGAGCGCCTCACGGAGCGTGAGCACAAGGTGCTCGGTCTCGACATGCCGCGCGAGGAGTTCGTGAAGCTCTGCCGCGAGACGAGCGCCAAGTACAAGGCCGAGTTCGAGACGCTGTGGCGCAGCCTCGGCCTCTCCGCCGACTGGTCGCTGCTCTACAGCACGATCGACGAGCGCTGCATCCGCATCTCGCAGCGCGGCTTCCTCGACGCCTACAAGAAGGGCGAGGTCTACCTCCACTCGAGCCCCACGCTCTGGGACACCGAGACGCAGACCGCCGTGGCCCAGGCCGAGCTCGAGTCGAAGGACAAGCGCACGGCGATGAACGACCTGCGCTTCGATCTCGAGGACGGCGGGCACATCGTGATCGCCACGACGCGGCCGGAGCTGCTCTGCGCCTGCGTGGCCATCTTCATCCACCCCGACCATCCGCAGGCCGCTGAGCTGCTCGGCAAGAAGGCCCGGGTGCCGCTGCAGGACACGGTGGTCGAGATCCTCGCCGACGACAAGGTGGACCCCGAGAAGGGCACCGGGATCGTGATGTGCTGCACGTTCGGAGACAAGACCGACGTGGAGTGGTACCAGAAGCACCGCCTCGAGCTGCGCCAGGGCATCGCGCGCGACGGCCGCATGACCGCCATCGCCGGCCCCGAGGAGGGTCTCTTCGCGAACCAGGCGCGCCGCAAGATCCTCGAGCGCCTGAAGGAGTCGGGCCACCTGCTGAAGCAGGAGGAGATCGCCAACGTGGTCAACGTGTTCGCACGCACGGGCCGCGAGATCGAGTTCCTGCCGACGCGCCAGTGGTTCATCCGCGTGCTGGACAAGAAGGACAAGCTCATCGAGCTCGGGGAGCGGATTCGCTGGCACCCCGACCACATGGGCAAGCGCTACCGGAACTGGGTCGAGGGCCTGGACTGGGACTGGTGCATCTCGCGCCAGCGCTTCTTCGGCGTGCCCTTCCCGCTGTGGTTCTGCGAAGGCTGCGAGCACGTGTTCACCGCGCCCGAGGAGTGGCTGCCCATCCTCGAGCACGAGAAGTTTGACGTGCAGGAGCCCTGCCCCGAGTGCGGCGGCACCTCGTGGCGTCCAGAGAAGGACGTGATGGATACCTGGGCGACCTCCAGCGAGACGCCCGAGATCAACGCGTGGTGGGGTGAGCCCGCCACGCCCGACCGCTGCCCGATGCCGATGACCATGCGCCCGCAGGCGCACGACATCATCCGGACCTGGGCCTTCTACACGATCGTGAAGTCCTGGATCCACTTCGCCGACGTGCCGTGGTCCGACGTGATGATGTCCGGCCACGTCCAGGCGCCCGGCAAGCAGAAGATCAGCAAGTCCAAGGGCAACGCCCCCACCGATCCGACCGTGATGGTGGACACGCACGGCGCCGACGCCACGCGCTACTGGGCGCTCTCGGCCACCCTGGGCAACGACTACGTCTACAACGAGGACGACTTCAAGCAGGGTCGCCGTCTGTGCGTGAAGCTCTGGAACGCCAGCAAGCTGGCCCAGAGCCACCTGCAGGACTTCGACCGCAGCAAGGCGCTGGCCGAGCCGCTGCCCGTGGACACCGCCATCCGCGCCCTGCTGGCCGACACCGTGCGCAAGGCCTCGACCGATCTGGACCGCTACGAGTTCGGCATCGCCAAGGGCGTCATCGAGCAGTTCTTCTGGAACGAGTTCTGCGACAACTACCTCGAGATGATCAAGAACCGGCTCTACGACGAGTCCGAGGAGGGCGCGTCGGCCCGCGAGGCCGCGCGCGCGGGCCTGTACGACGTGCTCTACGGCGTGATCCGCCTGCTGACGCCGTACACGCCGCACGTGACCGAGGCGGTCTACCAGGCGCTCTTCCGCGAAGGCGAGGGCTGCGTGTCCGTCGGCCGGGC
>JAHEIK010000029.1:0-4754 GCA_024639415.1 Planctomycetota bacterium | reverse complement strand
GGCCGGGCGCCGTGGCCCGAGGCCACGCCACCCGAGGGCTCGGTGAACGCGATCGCAGCCTGGCAGGCCGGCGTGGCGCTGCTGACCACCGTCCGCCGCTGGCGCTCGGAGGAGAAGGTCTCGCCCGGCAAGCCGCTCAAGCGCGTGGCCCTGCGTGCCTCGAGCACGCTGGCCGTGCAGGCCACCGCCGTGGCCGAGGACATCAAGGCCGCGGCGCGCATCGAGCGGCTCGAACTGGCCGAGGATCCGACCCTCGAGGCCGGCGCCGTGGTGCTGGATGCTGCCGAGCTGGCGGATCCGGCGTAGCCACGGCACGGGCAAAGACTCGGCCGCCGCTCCGCGCCGTCCTCCCTGTGCCCCTACACCTCCTCCCCTCGGGGGCCCCCGTCCGACGGTCGCGTACACTGCGCCCTCACCACGGCCCCTGGAGCGTGTGACCACGCATGTGCGGCTTCATCGGAATCCTCAGCGGCCCCCGAGCGGCCTTCGACGCGGCGGACGGCATGCTGGTGCTGCAGCACCGTGGGCAGGACGCTGCGGGCATCACGACCTTCGACGGCGACGCCTTCCATACGCACCGCGGCGGCGGCTACGTGCAGCAGATCTTCGACCCCGACATCCTCACGGGGCTCGAGGGACGCATGGCCATCGGGCACACGCGCTACCCGACCGTGGGTGGCGGGACCGAGGCGGACGCACAGCCGCTGTACACCAACCATCCGTACGGCATCGCCATGGCCCACAACGGCAACGTCACGAACTTCGGCGAGCTGAAGCGTGACCTCTCGGACAAGGACGACCGCCGCCTCGGCACGAACTGCGACGTCGAGGCCATCCTCAACGTCTTCGCCAGCGCCCTGCAGCGCCGCCGCACGAAGGACTGGGTCGAGACCGTCTACGCAGCCATGCGTGAGGTCTTCACGCGCGTCCGCGGCTCCTACAGCGGCGTCGCGATCGTCGGCGGCAAGGGCCTCGTCGCCTTCCGGGATCCGTTCGGCATCAAGCCCGCCATCCTCGGCATGCGCCGCGAGGGACGTCGCCGCCACTGGTGCGTGTGCAGCGAGAGCGCCGCCCTCAACGTGCTCGGTTACGAGGTCGTCGGCGATCTCGATCCGGGCGAGGCCGTGGTGATCGAGCCGAACGGCAAGATCCATCGCAAGGTCGTCGCCGGGCGCGGCAAGAAGCAGCACCGCCCCTGCATCTTCGAGTTCGTCTACTTCGCGCGTCCTGACAGCGTGCTGGACGACATCTCCGTCTATCGCGCGCGCATCCGCATGGGCGCCGCGCTGGCACAGCGCATCATGGCGCGCCGCATCCAGCCGGACGTCGTGGTCCCTGTGCCGGACTCCGCGCGACCGGCCGCCCTCGAGGCGGCCCGCGTGCTCCAGGTGCGCTACCGCGAGGGCCTGCTCAAGAACCGCTACGTCGGCCGCACGTTCATCATGCCCGACCAGGGCAACCGCGAACGCAACGTGCGCGCCAAGCTCACCACCGTACCGATGGAGCTCGAAGGCAAGAAGGTGCTGCTCGTGGACGACTCCGTCGTCCGAGGCACGACCACCAAGGCCACCATCCAGATGGTGCGCGAGGCGGGCGCCACCGAGGTCTACGTCGGCGTCGCCTCCCCCAAGATCAAGCACCCCTGCCCCTACGGCATCGACATGCAGACGCGCAGTGAGTTCGTCGCGCGCAACAACCGCAGCGAGAAGGTCATCGCGGAGCGCATCGGCGCCGACGGCGTCGTGTACCTGTCGATCAACGACCTCGTGAAGTCGGTCAAGGGGCCGACCAGCCGCGTCGGCTCCTTCTGCCATGCGTGTATGGACGGCGACTATCCGACGGGCGACGTCACGGCCGAGGTCCTGCGCGGTCTGGAGAGCGAGCGCAACAGGGCGCATCGCAACGCCAACAAGGCCCTGGCGAACAAATGAACCCCGGCACGTGAACGTGGACGTTTGCGTGTCCGTTACCGCCGTTTCCGTGTCACGTGACACGTCTTCCGGGAACGCCGGTGACGCAGAGGGGCACGTTCACGGGCTGGGGCTGGGATGAACCGGCGCGGATCTTAGCGCGTACTCTCCAACTCGAACGGCAAGCGCGTCACCTTGCCGCGCAGCTTCGTCTCGGCACCCGTCGTCAGATCCACGAGCCAGGCCTGCTCCGGGTCGATCACGGTGATCTTGCGGCGCAGCCGCTCGTAGCCGAAGCGCTCGACCCACAAGTCGTAGGGCCCCGGACGCAGCGGCCCGATCAGGTAGCCGGGCATGCCACGCCGCTCGAACAGGAGGTGGGTCGACGCGTCGTACCACGCCTCGCTGGACGCGACGACGCCGCCGAGCATCCCGCGGTGCACCAGGTCGAGGTAGTCACTCCCCCCGTAGGCGAACTCCAGGTCGAGACTCGCGCCGTGGATGCGCGGCCCGCGCTGACCGCCGGGTCCTGCAACGAAGAGATCGAGCGCCAGGTACGCACCCGGGAGCAGCTTGATCTCGGGCTCGGCGGTCACGACGTCGCTGAACTTGGGCAAGGCGACACGCACGGCTGCCGGCGCGTAGCCGCGCGCCCACACAGCCAGATCGGCCGGCTTGCGCGGATCGAAGCCACGCAACAGGAAGCGACCGTCCGCACCCGAGGTCGTGGTGCGGAAGATGAGCTCGCGCTCGGCGCCCGGATCTTGGCTTGCCGTGTGCCAGCCCTTGCCGAACGCTCCGATGCGCGCGTCGGCGACGGGCTTGCCGGCCTTGTCCACGATGCGCCCCTCGATGCGCATGCCGTGCCGCAGGAGGATGTCCCCCAGGTCGGTGACCTGGCCCGGACGCAGCACGACGGGCGCGCGATGGAAGCGGCGGCCGCGCGCCAGCACCGTCAGCGCCACACCGCGCGGCGGGAGGCCGTGCAGCTCGACGATGCCGTCGCGGGGAGCCAGTCCGCGGTCGGCCACGAGCAGCCCCTTGTCCGTGCGAACGACCACGTGCACGAACGCCAGCGGGCTGTCGTCCATGGAGTCCAGGGCGCGGAACCGGAGGCTCGCCGCGCGCGGCAGCACGAGGTCGAGACGCTTGCCGCCCGGCGTCACGTCCAGCGTGTCCGCCGGCAGGAACGGCCGCGGATCGGGCGCGTCGGCGGCCAGCGGCCCGGCGTCGAAGCCCCAGGCCAGGCGCACGGCCGGCGCGAGAGACTCGACGCCATCGAGCCGGAAGCGCCCTTCGCCGTCGGTCACGGCCTCCACGCCGGCGGCCCGCACGGTCACGCCGGCCAGCCCCGACCCGTAGCGGATGTCCGTGGCCTCGCCGATCCACGGATCGTCCTTGGCCGTCTTCACCTCGGTGCGCACACCGTCGTAGACACGGCCCTCGACGCGCCGCGCCTGATCGGTCACGGCGCTCTCGAAGGCAAGCGTGAGCGGCTCGGCGAGCGGCAGGATCGCGCGCTGCAGCATGCTGCGCATCCCCGGGGCGTAGCCACGCAGGAACCAGGTCCGCCCCACCAGCCCGCGCTGCTGGAACGAGCCGTCCGCACCGGTGAGCACGACGACGTCACCGGGCTGCTCCCGGTCGCCGTCCCTGGGGACCTGGGAGAGCAGCAGCCGGATGCCGGCAGCCGGCCGGCCGTCGGGATGACTGAGCGTCCCGACGAGCGACTCCCCGGGCGACGGCGACAGCTCGACGGGGATCTCCTCGCCGGCCTTGCCCACGACGAGGACGTCCACGGGCACGCCCGCCCCGCGTACGGAGATGCGCAGCGGTAGATCCGGCGGCAGGTCGTGCACGCGGAAGCGGCCGTCCTGCCCGAGCGGCACGCTGCGCGGCCGCGCGAGCACCTGACTCGGACCGAAGAGTTCGCGCACGAGCGCGGCGACGGCAGGCTCCACCTCGACGTGGGCTTCCGGCTCGCGCGCCACGGCCTTCACGACGCCGTCGATGGTGACGCCCTCCTGCTCCAAGCGCACCGTACCGGCATCGGTGCGCAGGGCGCCGAGCGCCGGAGGCTCGACCTCGATGGAGCGCTCGCTCCAACCCGTCGCGCGGACGCGCAGTGCCATGCGCGCGACCGCAGGCCCGCTCCACGTGAACGAGCCATCCCGCCCGGTCTCGACGACCTTGCCGAGCACACCTTGCGGCCCGAACGCCGTCACGCGCGCGCCGACGTGCGGTTCGCCCCGGCGATCGACGACACGCCCGGTCACGACCCAGGCAGGGTCGATCGTGACGCGCACGTCGCGATCCTCCCCCGCACGCAGACGCAGTCGCGGGCCCCTGCGCAGATCGCTGGCGAAGTCGAGTAGGACAAGCCCCGGCGGGAGGTGATCCAGCACGAGGGTCCCCCCGGCGTCCGTGCGCGGCGCCGGGCCCGGGGGAGCGGGCAGCACCTTGACAGGCACACCCGCTGCGGGGCCGCCGCCGATCTCACGGACGCGCACGACCACGGCTTGCGCCGCATCCGGCAACTCGACGCGCGGCGTGTCAGCCAGCGAAGCGGAAGCGCGCCGCACCCACTGATGGCCGGCCGCACCGAACGCGACCTCGGGCCCGCGCGGCCGGACCCGCAGGATCTGGACGCTCGCCCCCGGCTCGGTCTGCGCCTCGACGTCGGCCCCGTGGACCTCACGCAGCGGACCGCGCAGACCGCCGACGGCCCCGGCGATCGTGACCACGGTCCAGTCGTACGCGGGCTTGGCCTCGAACGCGCGCACGGCCGGGCCGGCCTCCCGCGGCACCTCGGGCTGGGTGTCGTAGTCCGACTCGTAGGGCTCG
>JAHEIK010000028.1 GCA_024639415.1 Planctomycetota bacterium | reverse complement strand
GTCCGCATCCTGGTCGTGCAGCGGCGGTAGGGGGCCTCAACCCTCCTCACGGCCCTCGCGATGCGCGCGGGATGACTCACGGGTCGCGTCCTGGCCCGCCCCGTGCGGCGGCGTGGGGGTGGTCATCGGTGGGGTGGTGGGGTCGGGGGACATCCCTCCTACCTTGATGCTCGTGTCCTTGCGTCTGCTCCTGCCCCTGCTGCTTGCCTGCGCCGGAGGCGGCTTTGCGCTCGGCAGCCTGGCGCACGCCAAGCTTGGCGATCGCCCCGCAGCAGCGAGCGGATCCGCGGCGGCAGCCGAGGCCCGCGCGGCGCTGGCGCTCGTGGAGAGCGAGGGCGACCGCACGCGCCGCGCCGCCCTCCGGGCCGAGTTCCTCGCGCGCTTCCCACACTCGTGGCTGCGCGCCCGCTGGGAGTCGGCGCGATGAGCGACGTGCAGCGCACCCACGAGGACGACGTCGGCTCCCTGCCGCGCGTGACGGCGGCGCGCCGCGAGGCCTTCAGCCGTCTCGGGGTCGAGACGCTGGCGGACCTGCTGCGCCTCGCGCCGCGTCGCTACGAGGATCGTCGCCATCCGCGTCCGATCGCCGACCTCGAGGCCGGCGAGACGGCGCTCGTCGTCGGACGCGTCGCCACCTCACGCTCCTTCCGCACCCGCGCAGGCCTGGCGATCCTCGAAGCGCACGTCGCGGACGCGAGCGGTACCGCCATCGCCCGCTGGTTCTACCGCGGCTTCCGGCCCAAGCCGCTGCCCCAGGAGCGCCGCGTCGCGCTCTTCGGTACCGTCGCCGCGGTACGTGCCGAGAAGCCCGAGTTCAAGTCACCCGAGCTGGAGCGACTCGCCGAGCAGGGCACCCCCGAGCCGGGCTGCGGACGCTACGTGCCCATCCACCCCTGCACCACGGGCATCACCGCGCCGGTCGTACGCCGGGCCGTGTGGGACGCCCTGCCCGCGGCCGATGGGCTGCCGGATCTCGTTCCCTCCGAGGTGCTGGGCGAGCACGAGCTACCCCCGCTGGGCCAAGCACTCCGGGCGCTGCACTTCCCCGACGATCTGGCGGCGGCCGAGCAAGCGCGCCGCCGCCTGGCGTTCGACGAGCTGCTCGTGCACGAGCTGCTGCTCGCGCGTCGCCGCGCCGCCCGCCGCGAGATGGCCGCACCGCCGGTGCCGTTCCCGACCCGCGTCCACGAGCGCATCCGCGCGCGGCTGCCCTTCGAACTCACCCCCGGTCAGCAGCGCGCGGTGGCCGAGATCGTCGCCGACCTCGAGCGCCCGCAGCCGATGTACCGGCTGCTGCAGGGCGACGTCGGCAGCGGCAAGACGGCGGTAGCCGTGTACGCGCTGCTGGGCGCGGTCGCGCGCGGGCTGCAGGTCGCCGTGATGGCACCCACGGAAGTTCTCGCGCGGCAACACGTCGAGACGCTCGGCGCCATGCTCGCGGACAGTCGCGTGCGGGTGGAGCGGCTGGTCGGCGGGCGGCGCACGAAGGCCCGCGTGGCCGCCCTCGAGCGCATCGCCGGGGACGAGGCCGACGTGGTCGTCGGGACCCACGCCGTACTGGGGGAGGACGTGCGCTTCCGCGACCTCGGCCTCGTCATCGTGGACGAGCAGCACAAGTTCGGCGTCGAGCAGCGGCGCACCTTGGTCGCCAAGGGCGGCACCAAGGCCGCGTGGCGCCGTCCGCACTGCCTCGTGATGACCGCGACACCGATCCCGCGCACGCTCGCCCTCACCGTCTGGGGCGATATGGACGTGAGCGTGATCGAGGGACGCATCCCCGGGCGCACGCCGGTCGACACGTGGGTCGTGCGTCCGAGCGAGGGCCGGCGTGTGATGGAGCGTGTGCGTGCCGAGCTCCGAGCGGGCCGCCAGGCCTATGTGATCTACCCGCTTGTGGAGGAGTCCGACAAGCTCGCGCTCAAGGACGCGCACGCCGGCCGCGAGCGCTGGGCCAAGGCGCTGCCCGACCACGAGGTCGGGCTGCTGCACGGACGCTTGAAGCGGGACGAGAAGGAACGCGTCATGGAGGCGTTTCGTCGCGGTGACGTGCACCTGCTCGTCGCGACCGTCGTCGTCGAGGTCGGCGTGGACGTGCCCAACGCGACCGTGCTCGTCGTCGAGCACGCCGAGCGCTTCGGACTCTCGCAGCTGCACCAGCTGCGCGGCCGCATCGGGCGCGGGACGGCCGGTGGCCTGTGCGTCCTCGTCGACCGCTCGCGCGAAGAGACGCCGGCGCGGCTCGAGGTCCTGGCGGCCGACACGGACGGATTCGCGATCGCCGAGGAGGACCTGAAGCTGCGCGGGGTGGGGGATCTGTTCGGCACACGTCAGCACGGCCGCCCGGCCTTCCGGGCGGCATCCCTGCCCCGGGACCTCCCATTGCTGGTCCGCGCCCGCGCTGCGGCGGGCGCCCTCCTGGCGCAGGACCCCGCACTGGAGAGGCCGGACCACGCCCGTCTCGCGCGAGCCGTGACGCTGCGCAGCAGGCAATTCCAAGACGCCTGACGCGTGACCCTCAGCACTCCGCAGGATGACGGGGGTATGACCCGTTCCGGCCACCATGGCCCGGTTCTGCGAGGTTTCCTGCATGTTTGCCGTTCAAGCCCCCCGTGCCCCTGCGTCCCGCGGCTTTCGCGCCGCGTCTGCGATGTGCGTGTTCGCGCTCTGCCTGTTGCTCGGCGCCCCAGCGCGTGCCGACGACGAGAAGGCCCGCTCCGGATTCGACTTCGGCGGCAAGGGCGACAAGCCCACCACGAAGGGCCCGGCCACGAAGGCCCCCAAGGGCACACCTGCTGCGCCCGTCTCCAACGATCCGATCGACGGCTACATCGCCAAGCTGCGCACGTGGCCTGACCGCAAGGCGACGCGCGCCGCCGAGAACCTCTTCCTCGCAGGCAAGGAGACGGTGCCCTACCTCGTGCGCACGCTCAAGGAGGGCGACCCCGCCGTGCAGGCCGGCGCCGCCTGGGTGCTCGGCAAGGTCGGTGAGGCCGTGCACGTCCAGGTCATCCTGGGCGCGGCGGCCAAGCGCACGAACGCGAGCCGCGCGGAGGTGTTCTTCAACGCAGCCTTCGGCCTCGATCCGCAGGAGACGAAGGACTGGCTCATCAGCTTCCTGACCCTGTCGAGCAAGCCGGTCTTCCGCCAGAAGGCCGCCGAGTTCCTCGCCGGCAAGGTCGGCGCCCCGGATCGCCACCGCATCATCCAGCTCCTCGAGTCCGAGAAGGCGGCCGTGCGCATCGCCGGCCTCACGCTGCTCGCACCCGCGGCCGTGGACGATGTCGACGAACGTCTCGTGCAGTCCCTCAGCGACCTCTCGCCCTCGGTGTCGCACGCTGCCTCACGCCTGCTCGCCAAGCGCGCAGACGCGGCGCTCGTGAAACGCCTGAACGCCTACGCGCGCGAAGCGGGCGCCCGTGAGCGCGCCTACGCGATCATCGCGCTCGTCGAGACCGCCCGCGCGAACGTGTCCAATCCCTTCGAGGACACGACCGTCGTCGAGCTGACCGGGCGTCGCGGGTTGCTGCATCCCGAGAAGCTCTCGCGCGGCGCCGCCGCCGTCGGACTCGCCTACGGCGCCCTGGACTCGCGGGACCCGAGCATCGGCAACCTGCTCGACGGCCGCGTCGTGGATACGTTGATCAGCACCGTGGGCGGGGCGCACTTCCGCGACTACAGCTCCGTGTCGCCGAGCGTCTTCGCAGCCCTCCGGCGACTCTCCGGTCGGGACCTGCCCGACACGGCCGTCGCCTGGGCGCAGTGGTGGCAGACCAACCGGGCGAGCTTCCGGGCGCGCCGCCCCCTGCAGAAGCTCGAGGCCACCGACGTGGCGCGTGCCTACGTGCGCTTCGATGCGATCGCAGCGAACGGCCGCCGCCGCGCCGCCACGTTCATCGCCGAGGGTGGTGCCGAGCGACGCGGCGCGTTCCTGCTGCATCGACGCGTCTTCGAGGGCCTCGTGTCCTTCCTCGAGGGGGAGGGCCTGTTCTCGGTCGTCGAGCGGGGAGGGGAGCGCGCGAACGAGCACGTGGCCGTCACGCTCGGCGTGCTGAACCAGCGCAAGCGCATGACGGTCAGCGCCGAGACGATCGGGCTCGACGAGCCGGAGCGCCAGGATCATCGGCGCAAGTACGAGCGCATCCGCATGCGCATGAACGCGCTCATCGACGCGAATCTCTGGCAGCGCTACCGCGACACGGACAAGTGGCCGGACGTGCAGTCCTTCTGGAAGACGAACGTCGAGCTCATGGCCCAGGCCGAGCCGGATCAACGCCGCGCACTCCTGCAGTCTGCGATCGTGTTCGCATTCGACGACCTTCCCGACGACGTGGCGCGGGCGGAGGCCCTGGCCCTGCTGCAGCAGGAAGACGGGCGCCTCCTGAAGGCCGAGGCGCGTCACCTCGCGCAGGAGCTGACCAAGCGCGAGTCCTTCGGTCGCATGGAGGCCGACGCCCTGCGCTGGGTCATCCAGCAGGGCCACGACGAGGTGCGCGAGGAGATCGTGAGCGCCGTGGCCGTGCGGCGGGAGTCCGAGGCGCGCACCATCCTCGCCGGCCTCCTGCTCGATGGTGGCGTGGAGCGCATCCGCAAGGCGTTCGCCGATGAGCGCCCGTCCATGCGTGCCGCCGGCGCGCACGCCACCCGCCTGCTCGTCGAGAGCGGCCAGATGCGCAGCATGTCGGATGAGCAGGTTGCCGCCGTCTACGAGCGTCTGCGGCCGGGCCTCGAGGTGCTGAGCATGGACAAGGAGGAGCCGAGCGTGTCCATCGGCGCCTTGATCGGGCTGGCCTACATCGGAGAGCCGGGCATCGTGCAGAAGCTCGAGCAGCTCTATCACGGCGGCAGCTTCAGCGCGAAGCTCGAGGTCACGAGGGCCCTGGGCTACATCCGCTCCGACCCGGACTCGCATCGCTTCCTGACCCGCGTGATGGCAGAGGAGCGCAAGGACGAGCGCTCCGGTGCCTTGCGCGCGGCCGCGCTCGAGGCCATGGCGCGCAGCAACCACCGCGACGCCGTGCGTCTGCTGCGCTACTACCTGCTCAGCGATCGCGACCCGAGCGTGCGCGAGACCGCCGGTCGCACGCTTGCCAACCTGGGCACCGACGAAGCGCGCTTCGCGCTCGTCGAGCACCTGACGGGAGGCGAGCCCGATCCCGAGCGCCGCGCGCGCCTGGTGGACGTGCTGGGCCGCTTCGAGGGCGACATCGTGCCTGCCCTCCTGCGCTCCTACCTCGGCGACCGCGACGCCCGCGTCCGTCACGCCGCCGCCCTGCGCGCCGCCGGCCACAACATGGCCGAGTCGTTCCCGTTCCTCCTGCAGATCCTGCGCAAGGGCGAGGGGAAGCAACGTGACGAGGCGCTCGTCGCCATCGAGAACCTCACGTCCACGCGCTTCGCCGAGCGTGGCTACAGCGCTGTCGCACAGCGCTACGAAGAGTGGTACGACGATCCCCGCATGCGCGCCAAGAGCGACCGCGTGTGGTTCCGCGAGGCGCTCAAGCGCAAGGGCTACGACGTCGGCCCGCTCGCCGCCTACCTCGAGGGCAAGCAGGAGCTTGGAGCCGGGCCGTTGCTCGTCCGCGTGCTGCGCGATGATGATGCGGTGCTGCGCCGCAACGCCGCGCTTGCGCTGGAGCGACTGACCGGCCACCGCGAGGGCGACCGCATCGAGCGGGGCACGCCCGCCGCCGAAGCGGCGCGCGCAGCCGACCTCTGGAGCCGCTGGCTCGAGGGGCGCAGCGCGATCAAGCCGATCCGGTGAGCGTACGGCGCTCGGCTGCGGTCCTCGCGTTGGTTGTCGCCGCCGGCCTGGCGGCGTGGGCCGGTTGGCGGCGCGCTGCCGCGGCGCCCGACCTCGCGCGTTGGGACCCCTACATCGAGTCCGCGGCGCGCGAGTTCCGCGTCGAGGCGAACCTGCTGCGCGGCCTGATGGCGGCGGAGAGCGGCGGCGATGCGGAGGCCGTGAGTCACGCCGGAGCCGTGGGGCTCCTCCAGTTGATGCCCGCCACGGCCGCGGCCGAGGCCAAGCGCTTGAAGGTCAAGGCCTACGCCGTGGAGCGTCTGAAAGAAGGCCCGCTCAACGTGCGCCTCGGCGCGTCGTATCTCTCACGCTTGCTCGGGCGCTACGACGGCCAGGTGCCGTTCGCCCTCGCTGCCTACAACGCAGGGCCCACGCGCGTGAACCGCTGGCGCGCGGCCGCGCCCGACGCCTCCCCGCGTGGCGTGATCGAACGCGAGGGCTTCGAGGAGACGCGCAAGCACCTGACGCGCGTCCTGCGCTTCCGGGACACCTACCGGCGGCGGTATGGGGTGCGGTAGGGAGCGGCGCCCGCCGCTCCCCGTAGGGGCGCCCCAAGGTCCTGCGCATGGCGCAGGGCCGCGTGCGCGCCCGTCGTTGTCCCGGCAGTTCCGCGTCCCGCATGGTGGGCGATCCCATGTTTGCGGCCGCTCGCCTTGCACGGCGAACCGCAACAACGCGCCTCGCACGGCGGAGGCTCCTCGGGGCGCGCACGCGGCCCCTCGACTCGCTCCGCTCGCTCAGGACCTTGGGGCGCCCCTACCGCTAGCCGTATCTGCGAATTCTCAGTTGCCAAGCTGCATCAAGAACTCCGCGTTCGTGGAGCAGACCTTCATCTTGTCGCGCAGCGCGAGCATGACGCCCTGCGGGTCCTGGCCGGTGATACCGCGCCGCAGCAGCGTGACGCGCCGCAACTCGTCGGGGTGCATCAGCAGGTCCTCGTTACGCGTCGCCGACTTCGGCACGTCGATCGCCGGCCACACACGCGCATTCGCCATGTCGCGGCTCAGCACGAGCTCCATGTTGCCGGTGCCCTTGAACTCCTCGAAGATCACCTCGTCCATGCGGCTGCCCGTGTCCACGAGCGCCGTGGCGACGATCGTCAGGCTGCCGCCATCTTCGACGTTGCGCGCAGATCCGAAGAAGCGCTTCGGCTTCGTCAGGGCCTTCGCGTCCAGCCCGCCTGTCAGGATGCGGCCGCTGCCGCCGGTCTGGTTGTTGTACGCGCGGCCCATGCGCGTGATCGAGTCCAGCAGCAGCACGACGTGCCGCCCGAACTCCACCATGCGCTTGACCTTGTCCATCACCAGCTCGGCGACACGGATGTGGTTGCTCGCCGGCTTGTCGAAGGTCGAGGCGATCACCTCGCCGCGCACGGAGCGACGCATGTTCGTGACTTCTTCCGGCCGCTCGTCGACGAGCAGCACGACGATGTCCACGTCCGGGCTGTTGGTCGCGATCGCGTCCGCGAGCTTCGTGAGCATGATCGTCTTGCCGGTGCGGGGCGGTGCGACGATGAGTCCACGCTGTCCGCGACCCAGCGGGCAGAAGATGTCCATCACCCGCATCTCGACGTCGTCGGGGGTGGTCTCTAGCGGCAGCCGTTGGTCCGGGTAGATGACGGTGAGCTTGTCGAAGTCGACCTGGTCCTTCAGCTTGTCGGGACTCTCGTGGTTGACCTCGTCGATCGTGTGCAGCGCCAGCTGGGGCTGGTTCGGGCGGCGCCGCTGGGCCTTGCCCGTGATCCAGTGGCCCGGGCGCAGGTTCAAGCGACGCACCATGCCCGCGGCGACGTAGACGTCGTCAGGATGCTGGGTGTAGTTGCGCTGGGGCTGACGCAGGAAGCCGTAGTTGTCGGGGTGCAGTTCGAGCAAGCCCTCGACGACGACCAACTCCTGCGGCTCCTCGCCGCCGCGCGAACCCTCGTTCACGAGGCGGTAGATGGTCTCGTTGCGGCGCTCGCCCTTGCGGGGCTTGAGGCCGGCATGGCGCGCCAGTGCCGCGATGTCGTCGTCGGAGAGTTCATCGAGCTCCGAGATGTGCAGGTCGCCGCGGCGGACCTTCTCGAGCTTCTGGACGAGGGCGCGATCGACGCCCGGCTTGCCCCGCTTGCGCGGGCGCCGGCGCCGCGGCCGCTCCTCTTCGAACGGGACGAACTCCTCGTCCTCGTCGGGCAGCGGCGGAATCGCGCGGCGCGCCCGCTTGGTCGGTGCGGCGTCGCCTTGGCCCTCGTCGGCTCCGGCGCTCCGGCCGGCACTGCCTACGCGGCGGCGGCGGCGGGTGAGGCCGACGGAGCCGACGCCCGTGTCCGCGCGCTCCGCCTGGGGCGTCTCACGCTCGGCAGCCGGCTGCTCGGGTGCAGCGCCGTCCGCCTGCGCGGCGGTGTCGACGGGCATGTCGAGCGCCGTCTCGTCCTCGGCCGCGAGCCGGCGGGCCGCGGACTTCTTCCGTACGGCCTGCTTCGCACGCTTCTTCGGGGCCGCCGCCTTCTTGGCGCTCTTGCGGGCAGCCGTCGCCTTCTTGGCGACCTTCTTGGCGACCTTCTTGGCGACCTTCTTGGCAACCTTCTTGGCAGCCTTCTTCTTCGCGGCCTTCTTCGCGCTCTGCTTGCGCGCCGCCGCCTTCTTGGCGCTCTTCTTGGCGGCCCTCTTCTTGGGGGACTTCGCCTTCGAGGCCTTCTTCTTTGCAGCCATGTGCTGGCACTCTCTCAGGGGGAATACGTCGGGAGCTGCGGCGTGGTACGCCGCCGGCTGCCGAGGAATGGGTTGGGGGGACGAGTTCTCTTGGGGATCTCGACGTGGGTACTAGGGGGCGCGCTCTTGGGACGTACGTGCCCCTGCGCCGTCGCTACCGGCTCGCTCGCCGGCCGGCGGATCCGCGGGGGGCGGATTCGTCGTACTCGCGCCTGTCGGCTGCAGCCCGAGGGCCGTCAGGCCGGCCAGGAGCTGCGCGTCGAGGGCAGCCTGATCGACATCGTTGCGGATGACGAGGTTCGCACGACCGCGCTTGCGCTCGCGGGGGCTCTGGAAGGCCTCGCGCATGTGGATCTGCTCCAGGGTGAGGCCGCGTTGGGCCGCACGCTCCACGCGCAGGTCGTCCGGGGTCTCGACGTACCACAGCGCGTCGCACTGCCGATCCAGGCCGACCTCGATGAGCAACGGGACGTCGAGCACCAGCAGCGCGGGGCCCGCGCCGGAGCGGAAATCCCGGATGGCCACCTTGATGGCCGCGTGGACGTAGGGGTGTACGAGGCGCTCGAGGCGGCGCAGCAGCGCCGGATCCTCGAAGGCGCGCGTGCCAAGCGTCTTGACGTCGGGCTTGCCGTCGCGCACGAACTCGGCGCCGATGGCCTCGGCCAGGCGGCCGTCCGCAGCGAAGAGGCGCAGCCCCTCGTGGGCGATCGCATCGGCGTTCACCACCACGCCCGGGGCCAGCTCGGCGGCGCGCCGCGCTACGTAGCTCTTTCCGGAGCCGATGCCACCCAGCATTCCGAGCGCGATCCGCTCGACCTTGAGCGGCAGGCCGGGCTGCGCCGGGTCGGGATTCGTATGGCTCGTGTTCGGGGTTGCCAGGGGTCTTTCCTTCTGCCGCGGGGGCGCTCTGCTACGTCGCACCCGCCGCGCTCGGGTTTCTCGAACCGCCTGCAGGGGCGGTCTTTGTTCGCATCGGGTCTCTGTGCGCGTCAACGTCGAGGGTCCGGCCGCCCCGAGCCTCGTGGGCCCTTCTCATGGGCCATCGGGCTGCGCCGGTGCGGCGGGCACCCCGAGGTGGACTGGGCCTCGAGGGCGCCTGGGCAGGCGCGGGGACCGGATCGCGGTCGCCTTCGGGGCCGATCGCCGGTCCCGAAGCTCGCGCACCACGATAGGAGGCGCCTAGGAGGGGTCAAGCGGAACCCTCGACGGCTTCCACATTTGCAGCGAATAGGCCGGGTGCCCGGATGTTGACCCACGCTCCAGCGGGCTGCTACCTTGTCCGCGGGTGGGAGGCCGGTCGGCACCGATGTCGGCCGGTTTCTGATTCCGGTACGCCTGCGCCCCAACCGCGTGGCCGTGCCTACACAGGACCAGGACGGGTCGGAGACAACCGAATGCAGTCCCATCGCAAGCTCTCGACGGCAGGGCGCCAGCGCGGATCGACGAACTGGGCGTTCATCATCGCGCTCATCCTCCTGCTGGTGTTCGTCTGGATGTGGTACGACGAGACCGACAAGCAGGACAAGATGACGCAGGACCTCGCTGCGGCGAAGGCGAAGAACGTCGCCTTGAATGCTGACGCGGTCCGGGCGATCGAAGAACTGAAGGCAATCAGTTCCGCTGTCGGCTGGGAGTACAAGAACTTCCCGCTGAAGACGATCAGCTATGCCGAGACCAGCATCCCGATCACGGAGGCCAACCTCGTCAGGCAGCACTTCAAGCCTGACGGCGTCGTGCCCGGCGCCGAGGACGGTCAGACCGTCGACGGCATCATGAAGCGCCTGCTCGCGGCCGCGCAGCTCAACTTCGAGCGCGAAGCGCGCCTGCACACGACGAAGACGGGTGAGGAGAAGCCTCACACGTTCAAGACGTTGAGCAGCGCCTTCAAGGAGAAGCTCGCCAGCGTCCGTGCCAAGTGGGCGGAGATCCAGTTCTCGCGTCCCGCGTCCCCTGCGGACCCGGACGACGAGCAGGGCAAGGCGGACTACAACTCCGAGCTCAAGGACTGGGAGAACAAGGTCGCGGAGTACAACGCCGACCTGCAGGCCCTCTCCGAGATGGAAGGTTGGACCGAGTACACCGCGCGCATCGCAGCGCCCGGCACGTGGGGTGACATCCAGAAGGAGGGCGTGACCGTCCACTTCTTCACGTACACGGACACCGGCAAGCAGACCGTCGAGGCCGGCCTCGTCGGCTTGGACGACGCGTTCAAGCGCATGGCTGCTGAGCTCAAGGCCAACATGGCCGGTTGGGCACAGGAAGTCACCCAGCTCCGCAAGGACACCGCCGCCAAGGACGTAGAGCTCGCCAAGCGCCAGACGGCACTCGAGACCGAGCAGACCGCCCGCACCAACGATGTCAACCAGCTCACCGAGCGGGTGAACGCCGAGACCGAGCGCGCGAACCGCAACGCCATCCGTGCCACGACCGCCGAGAACGAGTCGGCCAAGACCAAGGAAGACGCCACGAAGGTCGAGACGGGTCTCAAGCGTGAGATCGAGGCTCGCAAGGAGCAGAACCGCCTCCTCAAGGAGAAGCAGGATCTGGTCATCGCGCGCAACGACGACGACGGCAAGGTCCTCGTCGCCAACAACACGCTCGGCACCGCCATGATCGACCTGGGCCACAAGGACAAGGCGTTCGTCGGACAGAAGTTCGGCGTCAGCGGCCACGACCGCAACGGTCACCGCGTCATGAAGGGTGAGATCCTGGTCGTCCGCGTCACGGGTGATCACAGCGCCAAGTGCCGGATCCTCTCCGGCACCGTCGGCGGTGGCGACGACATCCACAACCCCTTCTACGAGAAGGGCGCCACGATCTACGTCTACTTCGCCGCGAAGCTCGACAAGTGGCCCAAGGCCATGGCAGCCGAGCGCCTCGCGAAGCTGGGCGTCGTCGTGCAGGACGCGCCGAACGGTCAGACCCAGTACATCATCGTTCCCAACTCCTGGGCCGCGCCCGCCGAGGCGCCGTCCGAGGACGATGAGGAAGAAGAGACCGCAGCGGCCAGCCCGCTCGAGGACATCCAGAAGACGGCGCGCATCTTCGGCGCGAACGTCATCACGGAGAACATCCTCGACGCGTTCCTCAACTACTAGGACGCGATCCACTCTGCGAGAGCCCGGCCATGCGGCCGGGCTCTTTGCATTTTTGGGCCGCGCTCCAACGTGGACGATCCGCCCGTGGGCGGCTCAACACCCGCGCTTCCAGGGGGGGGCGGTCGCCTGCTCCGCCCGTAACCGGAAACGTAACCGCCTCCGGGATCCCCGGACCCTGTGAACGGCCTACGGGAGAGCGGTAGTCGCAGGATTGGTTACGGTTACGGTTACGGCTACGCATACGCGCCCGGGCGGTAACCTCGTACCTCGATGACACACGCAGACCTCGACCACGACATGCAGCGCATGACGCTTCCGGAGCACCTCGACGAGTTGCGCCGGCGCTTGATGTGGTCCGTCATCGCGATCGTCGCCGGCATGCTCGGGTCGTTCTTCTTCTATCAGGAGCTCATGGCCTTCATGAAAGCGCCCTTCGAGGCGGCGATCGCCGCGACGAATGCGGGCGACAATCAGCTGAAGGCGATCGATCCAGGCGAGGGCTTCCTGCAGGTCCTGAAGCTCTGCTTCCTCACGGGCTTCGTGTTCGTCTCCCCTGTGGTGCTGTGGCAGATGTGGGGCTTCGTCGCCGCCGGGCTGTATGCGCACGAGCGTCGCTACGTACAGATCTTCTTCCCCGTCTCGCTCGTGCTCTTCGCCATGGGCCTCGTCGTGGCCTACATGCTGCTCATCCCCTTCGGGATGCGCTTCCTGATCGGCTGGAACGTCGCACTCGACTTCGGGACCGAGTTCCGGATCTCGTCCTACCTCTCGACGTGCCTCACGATGCTGTTCGGGATGGGACTCATCTTCCAGCTGCCGCTCGTCATGCTGTTCCTGCAAGCGGCCGGCATCGTCGAGCGTGCCACGTTCGTAGCCGGGTGGCGCTGGGCCGTCATCCTCGCGTTCATCGTCGGCATGGTCCTGACGGATCCCAGCCCGATCACGCAGATCGTGATGGCCGTCCCCGTCGTCGGCCTCTACTTCCTGGGGATCTGGGGCGGGGCGTTCGTTGGCGAAGGTGCCCAGTCGTTCCGCTGGTGGAAGGCGTGGCCGGTCGTGGTGGCGCTCATCGCCTTCGCCGCGATGCTCTACTTCCGCGACGACCTCAACGAGCTGGCCGTGGACATGTTCGGCGTCGAGGAGAAGCCCGGGCAGGAAGCGCCGGCGGAGCCGGGCGCTTCGGATCCGGACTCTGCGGAGCCCAAGTAGGGGCCTTGGGAGTCGCGCCGTAGGTGCGACGAGTCTTGGCCCGGCCCGTGCGCATCACGGCGCGTGGGGCGGCCGGACGACACCTGCGGCAGCACGTGCCCTCCTTGGCGCTTGGCGGTTCCTCCTCCTCTCCCGCGCGCTCCCGTAAGGTGCGCGCCATGCGAATCGCACTGCTAGGACTCCAGGGCTCGGGGAAGACCACGGTCTTCAACGCCGTGGCTGAAACACCCATCGACACCCAGCCCGGCGTCCTCCAGACGGAGACGCACGTGCAGGTCGTGAAGGTCCACGACCCGCGCCTCGAGGCCTGTCGCGACATCTTCGAGCCGAAGAAGTACACGCCGGCTGGGCTCGAGGTCTGGGATCCGCCCGGCCTGCCGCCGGGGACGACGGAGGGCGACCGCGAGCGGCGGGGCCGCATCCTGTCGAAGCTGCGCGATGCCGACGCCTACGTAATCGTTCTCCGCGACTTCCGCAGCGATCTCTACCCCTACGAGCGGCCCGAGCGCGATCCGAAGGCCGACCTCGACCGGCTCATCGACGAGATGGTCACGTCCGACTTCATCATCGCGGAGAAGCGCGCGGAGAAGCTGCGCGACAGCGTGCTGAAGAAGACGAAGACCGCCGACGAAGACAAGACCGAACTGAGCGTGCTGGAGCGCTGCTTGGAGTGCTTCGAGGCGGGCAAGGACCTCGCCGAGCTCGAGATCGACGACCTCACCGAGAAGCGCATCCGCAGCTACCAGTTCTTCACGCGCAAGCCGATGCTCGTGCTGGTGAACGGTCCCGACGAGGTCCCCGCGGACTTCGCGGACGGCACGGCGATACGCATGCGCTCCGTGACCAGTATGGACGCCCAGATCGACGCCGAACTGAACGCGATGGACGCCGAGGATCGCCCGGCCTTCATGGAGGAGTTCGGCATCGAGGCCACGGCGGCCGATCGCTTCGTGCGCGACGTCTACTCCGGCGTCGGGCTGCTCTCCTTCTTCACCGTCGGCGAAGACGAGGTGCGTGCGTGGACCATCCGCGCCGGCGAGAGCGCTGTGATCGCCGCAGGCAAGATCCACACGGATCTGGCGCGCGGGTTCGTGCGCGCCGAGGTGTTCCCACACGAGGACCTGCTCGCAGCGGGCGGCATGCGCGAGCTGAAGGCCAAGAACGGCATCCGCCTCGAGCCGAAGGACTACGTCGTGAAGGACGGTGACGTCGTGCACATCCGGAGCGCCGTCTGATGACGAGCGCCGTGATCCTGGCCGTCGGCGACGAGCTGCTGACAGGGGACCGGCGCGACGGCAACGGCGTCTGGCTGGCGCAGCGCTTCGCCGGCTTGGGTGTCGAGCTGCTGGGGCTGCATGTGGTCCGGGACGATCCCGAGCGCCTGGCGCACGCCATCGCCGACGCCGCCGCCCAAGCCGAACTCGTGGTCATTTCCGGCGGCCTCGGTCCGACCGAGGACGACCGCACGCGTGCCGCGATCGCCGCAGCGGCGGGTGTCGCGCTGGAGCACGACGCCGAGGCGTGGGAGGCGGTCTGCGCCTGCATGGCGCGCCGGGATCGCGTGCCCGCCGCCGGCGAGCGACGTCAGGCCCAGGTGCCGGTGGGGGGGCGCTCGCTCCGGAACGACGTGGGTGTGGCGCCGGGCATCGCGACGCGCATCGGGGCAGCCGAGGTCTACGCCTTCCCCGGTGTGCCGCGCGAGTGGCGCGCGATGACCGAGGCCTACGTGTTGTCGGGGCTCGGCGGCGACGTGACGTCTGCGGAGGCGGCCGTGTGGGTTGCCGGCGTGCCGGAGTCGGATGTCGCCGCGCGGCTCACGGACGCAGCCGCGTTGGATGCCGTCGCAGTCGCCTCCTATCCGCATGACGGTGAGGTGGAGTTGCGCCTGCGCGCCCTGGGCGCCGACGCGTCCGCGCGGGTCGCCGCGGCCGAGTCCGAGGTTCGTGCACGGCTGGGTCCCGATGTCTTTGACGCGCCCGAGGGCGGCCGTATCGAGCACGCCGTCGTGGCTGCACTCGCGGTCCGCGGCTGGGAGGTCGCGACGGCGGAGTCCGTCACCGGCGGCCTCATCGCGCGCATGCTGACGCGTGTGCCCGGCGCGAGTGCCGTGTACCCGCTCGGCTGGGTGACGTACGCCACGGCCCAGAAGACGGCGCAGCTTGGCGTTCCCGAGGCGCTGCTCGCCGAGCACGGCGTGGTCTCAGCCCCGGTGGCGGCCGCCATGGCCCAGGGTGCGCGCGCGCGAGCCGGCGTCCACGCGGCGCTGGCGACGACGGGCACGGCTGGGCCGGATCCGCTGGTCGAGGCCGGCCGGGAGCCCGTGCCGCCTGGGCGCGTATACGTGGCGCTGGCGCTGCAAGGACAGCCGACGCAGGGCCTCGAGCTCACCCTTCCGCACCCGCGCGAGATGGTGCAGCGCCTGGCGGCCGTACGCGCGCTGGATCTGCTAAGGCGGGCGTTGGTGAGCCAATCGACGACCTGAGCGCGTTGCCCGGTACGATTCCACGGCATCCGTTCCCCGGTGGTGCAATCGGTAGCACGGCAGATTTTGGTTCTGCATGTTGGGGGTTCGAGTCCTCCCCGGGGAACCACTTCTTCGTTCACTCCGTAGGAGTGAACGAAGAAGCGGTGCCGCCGCTCGGAGGGCTGCGCCCTCCTCGGCATCTCGGGCGGCTACGGGTACCTCTCCGTCGCACGGTTACGCGCCACGCCGCATGAGCGCTGGATTGGGCGGGCCCGCGGCCGCGCGCTGCGCGCCCGACCTTGGGCCGCCCCTACGCGGGTGCTGACGACGGCCGATCGGAGTAGGGGTGCGGGCGCGGGCACGGATACGGGCACCTCGCCGGCGCACGGGTACGCGCCACGCCGCGTGAACGCTGGATTGGGCGGGCACGCGGCCGCGCGCTGCGCGCCCGACCTTGGGCCGCCCCTACGCGGATGCTGACGACGGCCGATCGGGGTAGGGGTGCGGGCGCGGGCACGGATACGGGCACCGCGCCGGCGCGCGGGTACGCGCCACACCGCGTGAACGCTGGATTGGGCGGGCCCGCGGCCGCGCGCTGCGCGCCCGACCTTGGGCCGCCCCTACGCGGATGCTGACGACGGCCGATCGGAGTCGACCTCCAACTCCACGGCCGTGGCGGCGGATACGCCCCACGGCGGGCGAACTCGGGGACCCTGTAGGGGCATCCCGACCCTGAGCTTGCGAAGGGGAGTGGTTGCCCGAACCGTGCATCCGCGAGGGCCCCAACCCACGTCCGGGCCGGGCAACCACTCCGCTCGCCTACGGCGAGCCTCGGGATGCCCCTACAGGCACTCGGTGGGCGCACGAGAGGCCGGCAAAGTCGGCCTCTCGGGGTTCTCCCTTCCCCTGCGGGGCACCCTCTGGTTCAGTACCCGGGCAGGCCTTGTCGTCCTGCCTGCAACGGAGAGCACGCCATGGGCAGACTGCTTGCTTTCATCCTCGGGGGCGCCGCCCTCGCGCTCTACGGGCCGCACCTGTTCCTTCCCACGGACACGCTGGCCGAGTACCAGAAGTGGTGGATGGACCTGCTCGAGCCGGAGTGGTACGCCAAGATCTTCAGCTACGGCCCCGGCATCTTCGCCGGCCTCGCGCTCGTGCTCATCGCCGTGCGCGGCCGTGACTGATTCCGCCGGCATCGAGCAACAGAAGGAGCACCGGATCCCATGACCCAGGGAGACGCTGCACAGCGTGGAGCCCTGGCGGTGTTGGTGCTCGCCGCGGGCAAGGGCACCCGCCTCGGCGACGCCTCAGGCGTGCCGCCCAAGGTGCTGCTCGACTGTCTCGGGTTGCCCCTCATCGAGCACGTCCGGCGCGCCCTCGACCCCCTCGCTGCGGACGAGGCCGTCGTCGTCACCGGACATCGCGCCGAGGAAGTGAACGCGTGGATGGCAGGCGCCTGGCCCACCGCGCGCCCCGTCCTGCAGGAACCCCAGAACGGCACAGGCCACGCCACGCGCCTCGCGCTGGAAGCGCTGCCCGACTTCACGGGCGACGTCCTCGTCATCTACGGCGACGTGCCGCAGCTGCGCGCCGAAGACCTCCAAGGGCTGGTCGACGCCCACCGCAGCACAGGGGCGGCGGCGAGCGTCCTGACCGGCGTCATCGCCGAGCCGGGGCTGCTAGGGCGCATCGTGCGC
>JAHEIK010000303.1 GCA_024639415.1 Planctomycetota bacterium | reverse complement strand
CGGCCGCACGATGGGGGACCTCGCCGGGGACATCCTCGGGCCGCGGGCGAAGATCTGGTTCCTCGCGATCATCGTGCTGCTCACGTGGATCGTGATCGCCGTCTTCGCCTACCTCATCGCCGTGCTCTTCGGCCACGAGAAGGTCGGCGTGCCGCAGGCCGTGTGGCCGGTCAACTTCGAGATCATCGTGGCGGTCCTGATCGGCTGGTGGATCTACAAGAAGAAGGGCAGCCTGCTCTGGCCCTCGATCCTCGCCGTCACCGCCCTCTACGTGGTGGTCTTCATCTGCGCGGACCATCCGGAGTGGGGACGGCTGCCCGAGAGCATGCACATGTACGGCACGCCCGTCGTGACGTGGATCGTGTTCCTGCTCGTCTACTCCTACATCGCGTCGGTGCTGCCCGTCCGCATCCTGCTGCAGCCGCGCGACTACATCAACAGCCACCAGCTCTTCATCGGCCTGGGCGCGCTGCTGCTCGGGATCTTCATCGTGCACCCCGAGGTGACAGCGCCGGCGTTCAACACCAACGTCGATCCGAACGCGCCGCCGCTGATCCCGCTCCTCTTCATCACGATCGCCTGCGGCGCGATCAGCGGATTCCACGGGCTCGTCGCCAGCGGCACCACCAGCAAGCAGCTCGACTGCATGCGCGACGCGCGCACCATCGGCTACGGCGGCATGCTCGGCGAAGGCACCCTCGCGCTCGTCGCCGTGCTGGCCGTCTCGGCCGGACTCGGCTCGGCGGGGGAGTGGGAGCAGCGCTACTCGTCGTGGAAGGAGGTCGGCAGCTCGGGTATCGGCAACTTCGTGACCGGCGCCTCGACCTTCCTCAAGCCCCTCGTCTTCGGCAACGTCGTGCTGGCGAAGACCGTCGTGGCCGTGATCGTGATCTCGTTCGCCGCCACGACGCTGGACACGGCCGCGCGCATCCAGCGCTTCTGCCTGGCCGAGCTGGGCGCGAGCTTCGGGCTCCGCATCTTGCGCAACCGCTATCTGGCAGCCGCGGTCGCGGTGCTGCCGGCGGGCATCCTGGCCGTCTTCACCGATGGCGGGAAGGGCCCGGGCAGCGGCGGGTTCATTCTCTGGCCCATCTTCGGCACCACGAACCAGCTCATCGGCGCGATCACCCTGCTGGTCCTTTTCTTCCACCTGCGGACGCGCAAGCGGCCGACCCTGCCGGTGGTGATCCCGCTCATCTTCCTCGTCGTGATGACCACGATCGCGGGCGTCATGGGGCTTCAGGACCAGATCGCGGCCGAGAACTGGATCGTGGTGACCTTCGGCGCCCTCTTCCTGCTGCTGGAGGTCTTCGTGTTCGTCGAGGCGTGGCTGACCTGGCGTCGCGGCAAGGTGACACCCCGGCCGGGTTCGTAGCGGCAGCCCCCGGCGCGGCTAGGATCGGGCCGACCCGGGGTTCCTCACCATGCCGATCCGTCTCGCCGTCCTCTGCCTGCTCGTCCTCGTGACGGCCGCTCCGGCCTTTGCGCACGAAGTCGTGATGAACGACGGGACGAAGTACGAGGGCAAGATCCTGCGCAACGACGAGAAGAACGTCGTCATCGAGACGACCTTCGACGGCATGAAGACGCTCGAGAAGGCCGACGTCAAGAGCGTCAACGACCGCGTGCCGCCGCTGCGCGAGCAGCTCAAGTACCGCGCGAAGACCGCGGAAGACCATGCTGCCCGCTGGGATCTCTACGCCTGGGCCAAGAAGAAGGGCTTCAAGGACGAGCTCGGCTACATCCTCGAGGCGATCGTCGATCTCAAGCCCGGCGACCGCAAGGCTCGCAAGCTCCTCGGCCACAAGAAGGTCGACGGCCGATGGATGAGCCCCGACGAGGAGACGCGCTACCTCAAGGAGAAGTTCGAGGCCGAGCAGCGGGCCAAGGGCCTCGTCAGGTACGAGGGCGAGTGGGTCACGCCGGAGGAGCGCGACGCGCGCGAGAAGGGGCTGCTCAAGGACGGCGACGAGTGGGTCACCGAGGAGGAGTGGCACAAGCGCCGCGGCGAGAAGCTCGTCAACGGCAAGTGGATCAAGGTCGGCTTCAAGGAAGGCACGGCGTTGACCGCGAAGGCGCTGCGCGAGTCGCGCGTCAAGCTTGCCTACCACTGGAGCGCGCACTTCGACGCGCTGGCCGAGATCAAGCCCTCTCTCGCCAAGCGCGTGCTCGCTTCGTGTGAGAAGGCTTTCGGCGTCATGCGCACGACGCTCCGGCCCACGTCCGACGACTACCCCGAGACTGTCGAAGAGCGCATCAAGCTCGTGCTGCTCAAGAAGATCCCCGGCTTCATGCGCTTCTCGCAGTGGTTCGACAAGACCTACAAGGCCGACTCGCTGGTGCCCGGATTCGTGAGCGCCGTGCAGCGCCAGCACTCCTGGTGGTGGGTGCAGGATCTGCGCTGGACGGCGGCGTACCAGTTCCCGAACACCGACAAGACCTTCGTGAGCAACGTGGTCCACAACGCGGGCTTGATCCTGCTCACCCGCTACAAGGCCAACTACAAATTCCCGTCCGTCTGGTTGCGCGAGGGCTTTGCGTACTACCTCGAGATGGAGGCGCTCGGCTACTCGCAGTCCTTCACGCTGGGGAAGGGCGGCAGCGCGGGTGCGGGCATGAAGGGCCCGACCTGGGCGGATAGCGGGCAGTGGCGCGCTTCGCTGAAGAAGCTCGTGAGCGAGGGCCAGGATCCGCCCCTGCGTCGCGTCGCCCGGATGTCGATCGACCAGTTCGGCTACCAGGAACTGGTGAAGTCCTGGAGCGTCGTGGAGTTCCTCGTCCGGAAGGACGCGAAGAAGTTCAAGGCCTTCATCGATCTGAGCAAGGACCGCTCCAAGACCGAAGAGGATGCGCTCAAGGCGGCGTTCGGCTGGAGCTACAAGAGGGCAGACACGGCTTGGCGAGCCTACGTCGGTGCGAACTTCCAGATCACGCCCTGAGGGCGTAGTCGGCGGCGCAGGCGGCTGACCGTGCGACATCCGGGCGCGCCGCGGCACCGGCCGGACTCCTGACGTCTATACTCGCAGCCATGCGTCGGCCCCCTCGCCCCCTCTGCTTGCTCGTTGCAGCCCTTGTGCTGCTGGGCGCGGGACCTCGCGCGACCGCGGAAGACGACCGCGAACTCGAGCCGATCCCGCGCATCGTGGTGTTCGCCGATCCGGCCGAGGGCGGACGCGACATGCAGACGCAGCGCGAGGTCGAGTTCGAGACCCAGCGCTCGTTCGCTTCGCTCGGCAACGTCGTGCGGGGGCGCGAGCTGCTGGTCCGTCGCTTCGGCATCCTGAGCGTGTCCCGGCTCGTGGATCTGCTGCAGAAGAACAAGGCGCAGTCCCAGGTCTGGAACTCGGCGCTCACGGTTGGCGCGCTGCGCGACACCGAGGGCCCGGCCCTCGAGCTGAAGGCTGCGCTCCGTCCCCTCGTTCGCATCGTGGCCACGTCGCCCAACCCGCACGAGCGCGCCTTCGCCGCCATCGCACTCGGCTGTTTCCACTGGCCCGAGTCCGAGGTGCCCGAGCTCTACCGCGAGCGCGCGGATTGGTATGCAGCCGTACCGGGTCCGGAGCGGCGCACCGTACGTGGTGCGCGTGCATTGCAGGATGCACGCAAGGAGCTCGTGCGCCTGAGTAACGACAAGGTCGCATTCACGCGTGTCGCCGCGCTGCTGGCCCTGGCGAAGATGGGCGGCCCCGACGTTCGCCAGGCGTACCTGGCACACAAACTCGACCCGTTCGCCAATCCCGCGCCGCACCGGGCCGATCTGCTTGCTCGCGCCTTGCTCGTCGCAGGGGACGTCAAGCCGTATCTCAATGGACTGCGCGAGGAGGAGACGCCGATTCGTGCTTCCGCCGCGCTTGCGATCTCGGTCGCGCTGCTGCAAGAGAAGCGCGCGCCGTGGACGACGGACAGCAGCACGGTCCTGAAGGTCCTCAAGGGAGGCACCATCAAGGCGCACCTCGCGGACGGGGCGGAGGCGGTGTTCGCGCGTGGTGTGTGCGCACTGCAGAACCAAGCCAATGACGAGTGGCGGGAGATCTGGAGGCTCGCAACGCAGCACACCACGGAGCGCCACGTGGCCGAGGCCGCAGCCCAGATCCTCCGCTTCTGCGAGCTGCCGTGGCTGCGCAAGGCCATCGTGACCTGGGCGGTGCAGCCGTTGGTCGATCTCAAGCCGTCTGTCCTCGCCATGGTGCTGCTGCGCGCAGGCGAGCAGGGCTCGCCGGAGGCGCTGGAGGCGCTCGTGAAGTGGCTCGAGAGTCGCTCGAAGCGGCCTACGCCGACCGCGCGCTGGGACCCCCGCTGGTATGCCGCCGTCGGTCTGCTCCGCGCCCTGCACGCGGGGCGCATCCGGCCGCAGTCGGACCGTGCGCGCGTCGTCGAGGCCCTGCGCAAGGCAGCGTCACAGATCCTGGACCGCAAGGCTCCCTTCCGCGCGGCCCTGACGAAGCTCCTGGACGGCCACGGCGATCGCATTGCGAAGGCGGACGAGTCTGCGCTCTATCGCCTGCCGCTCCCTGCGCTGCGGCGCATCGAGAGCGCATTCGTCTGCCCGCACGGCCTGATGACGCGGGACGCGATCGACGCCTGCGTGCGGCGCGTGAACGCCAACGTGCAGGACCTGTTCGGCCTGAACGGGATCATCCCGTGGAAGCCCAGCGAACCGCAGACCAAGCAGATGCCCGAGCGCTTCCTCAAGCGCTACCTCGATTCCTATCCGTACTTCTCTCGCCTCGAGTTCCGCGAGCGGCGCGGTGCGCGACCCCATCCGCGGCTCGGTGCGGACAAGCAGGGGATCGACCGATGACGGCGCGCAACGAGGACTTCCTGTTTGCGCAAGAGGCGCAGAATCTCGGCTACGTCACCGAGGACCAGGTGGAGGAGGGCTTCCTGCTCCAGCGCCGCATGGCCGACGACCTGAAGATCGACGAGCGTCTCGCCGTGATCCTCGTCAAGCGCGGCTGGATGGCCGACGAGCAGGCGCGCCGCGTGTACGGAATCATCGAGCCGGAGGGTGCGCGCAGTCGCATCGAGGGCTACCGCCTGGTCCAGAAGATCGGGCGCGGCGCCATGGGCACCGTCTACAAGGCGATCCACAAGGGGCTGCACCGCGTCGTCGCGATCAAGATCCTGCGCCGTGACCTCGCCACCGACAAGACCCAGATCGAGCGCCTCAAGCGCGAGGAGCAGCTGCTCGCGGCCCTCGACCACCCCAACATCGTGCGCGCGTTCGATGCAGGGGAGTCCAACGGCTTCCCGTACTTCGTCATGGAGTACGTCGAGGG
>JAHEIK010000027.1:10043-17002 GCA_024639415.1 Planctomycetota bacterium | reverse complement strand
CGGCCCATGTACTTGCGTGCCTGCTTGCGCGCTTCCTTCCACGCGGCGTCCTCCAACTCCGCTCCGCTCCCGGTGGGGGCAAGCAGGGCCAGGACGAGGATCAGGCCGGCGAGGGCGAGGGAGATTCGGGCGGTCATGGCGGGGCCTCCGACATGCCTTCGATTGTAGGGGCGGGCCGACGTAGGCTGCGGGGCAGGTAGACCTGCGGAGGTGAATCTGATGGCACGTTGGTCCGTATTCGCAGCCTCGGCGGCTGCGCTCGTCCTCGTTCTTCCCGCCGTGGCCGCATTCGCGGCCGACGATGCCGGCAAGCTCGAGTCCGCCAAGACGCTCGTGGCCGAGATGGCGGCGTCGCGCAAGGCCAAGGACACGACCGCGCTGGAAGCGCAGGCCAAGAAGGCCGTCGCCGCGCACAACGGCATCACGGACAAGGGACTGCGCGGGAAGCTGCAGAAGGAGCTGGGCTCGATCCTCAAGTCGAAGCATCTCGCGGCTGCGCACGGCGCGAGCATCGCCGCGCTGGGGGAGCTGAACGACTCGAAGGGTGCGTACAAGCAGCTCAGGAAGCACATGCCCGGTCCCAAGACCGAGGCCGCCACCGATCAGCAGAAGGCGGTGCTCGCGGCGGTCGACAAGCTGGCGCCGGACGGCGCGCTCAAGGACCTGTTCGAGCTGGCGGAGAAGGCCAAGGACTACGAGGCGGGCGGGCTCGCCATCGCGGCGCTCGGGAGCTTCAAGAGCTCGAAGAAGCGCGTGACGGTCGTGGAGACGCTCATCAAGCTGATGCAGCGCTTCGAGCCGCCGCGAGGGCAGCAGGCCGGCGTCGAGACCGAGAAGCGCTGGAAGGCGCTCGCCGAGCCGCTGATCCGAGCCCTCAACGAGATCACCGGCCAGAGGATCGGGGATCCTGCCGAGTGGCACGACTTCTGGAAGGCGAACAAGAAGAAGCCCGCCGGCCTCTTCGTCGAGGATTGATGCGGGCACGGCCGTGAGCCACGAGGGGCGTGAGTTCATCTCGGAGCCGCTCGTGCCGGACCCGGAGTCCTTCGTCCCCGGAGCGGCAGGGGAGCCGCTGCTGGCGCAGCGCTTCACCTGGCGCGAGCGCGCTTTCGAGATCGTCGCGATCGAGCGGCGCTGGAAGACGACCGACGCCGCGCACAGCGCTTCGGGAGGCGGCGGCTACGTGCGTCGCCACTGGGCCGACGTGCGTACAGCGTGCGGCGAGCGCTTGAGGATCTACGGTGAGCGCGGCGGCCGGCCGCGCTGGTTCGTCCATAGCCGGGCGCGCTGAGGGAATGCACTCAAGCGGGAGCGTGCCCGCCGCCGAAAGGGCCGCAGAAGTCCCACCTCGTGGGGGAGTCTCGCTTGCATCGTGCCCTTGCAATCTGCTTCGTCTCCACCCTGCTCCTGGGCCTGGCTGCGCCGTCCGCCCTGGCTGACGGAAGCATGGAGGCTGAAGGCTTCCGCATCTCCGTGCCCCGCGGCTTCGAGCGTCTGTCCAAGGCCGATCGGGCGACGAGTCTCGTCAGCCGCATGCGGCTGACCCACGGGCTGTCCGTGGCGGGCGTTCCTGATGTGCACGTCTTCTACGCAGGCCTGCAGGCCAGCCCCGACGCACTCCTCGTCGCAGCACGCATCGGGCTCGCCGATCCCAGGCAGTTGCACTCGCGCCTCGATCAGCAGCGCTACGCGATGGACAACCTGCGGATCTCCGAGCAGGAGTTCGATTCCATCGTCGCCGAGGGCGGCGTCGATCTGCAGCCGAAGCGTGTGGGTGACTACGACGCGCTCCAGATGGCCCATGAGGGCTCCGGAGGCGCGCTCGGTCTGCTCAGCGAGCCCAGGACGCGCGCCTTGACCGTGGTCGGCAGCGACTTCCTCGTCGTGGTCGTGCTGCTCGTCCTGGATGAGGGGGCCGTGCCCGTCGAGCGCACCTGGCAGCACGTGATGCGGTCGATCGAGATCGACCCGCGCGGCGCCTTGGTCCGCTCCATGCTGCTCTACGGCACCGTGGGCCTCGTGGTCCTGATCCTGTTCGTCTTCCTCCTGCGCGTGCGGGCTCAGCGCAAGCGCGCGCAGATCCCATCTTGGTTGAACCCGCGCGCTGCGACGACGTCGCGCGCATGGGACGAGGACATGAGTGCTCCGGACTTGCACCCGGTGGGGGGGCCACCCGCCGCCGAGCCGGAGCCGGAACCCTTGCCCGATGGCCTCGGTACGTCACTCCCCCTGCCTGACGTGGCTCAGGCTGCGCCTTCCGCCGGCCTGAAGTCCTCGCTCGCGAGTCATCGCGCCGAGCACCCGGAGGCTCCGGTCGCACCGGCTCCGCTGCCGCTCGTCGACGAGGAGCCGGAAGGCCCGCCGGACCTGACGCCGGGCTCGCTCGCTCCCCCCGAACCGCATGTCGTGCCGCCCTCCGAGCTCGAGCGGCCGCAAGCGCCCAAGGCTGCTCCGCCGGCGCGCAAGGGCCTCGTGCGCACGCGTCGTCCCGACGGCCGCTTCGCAGAGTAACCGTCTGGGCGGGTAGCATGGCGGGCTGCGCGTCACGTACGGGACGCCCACGGAGAGCACGTGGACGATCGAGAACTGCGGCGGGTCCATGTCCGGGTCACCGGTCGTGTGCAAGGGGTCTACTACCGGCAGTCCACGCAGCGCGAAGCCTTGGCGCGGCGGCTCACGGGCTGGGTCCGCAATCTGCCGGATGGGCGTGTCGAGCTCGTCGCCGAGGGACACCCCGGCCAGGTCGCAGAGCTCGTGCAGTGGCTGCAGCGCGGCCCAGCGGCCGCACGCGTAGAAGAGGTCGAGATCAGCGAGGTGGCACCGACGGGGGGGACGGCGCCTTTCGAGGTACGCCGCTGATGGCGCTCGCGCCCTTGACGTTCGTCTTCACCCGATAGAGCGAGGTGCGCGCGGTCACGTAGAGCGTGTCGTGTTCGGGGCTGCCGAACGCGCAGTTGGACGGCCCTTCGGGCACATTCAGCTTGTGCAGCAGTGCGCCCTTGGCGTTCCAGATCCAAATGTGGCCTTGGCCGGCGGCGTACAGATTGCCGCGGTTGTCCAGGGTCAGACCGTCAGGACCTCCACGTCCCTTGGGATCAAGGCGTGCGAACACGCGTCCTCGCGTTGCCCTGCCCGGCTGCTTCACGTCGTACGCCATGATGAGCTTGCGCTTGTTGGCCGCGACGTAGAGCGTCGTGCCTGCTGCGCTGAGCAGGATGCCGTTGGGCCGCGGCAGATCGTCGATCACGCGCGTGAGCGTGCCGTCGGCGGCGCGGTAGTAGACGCCCATGATGTCGATCTCGCGATCCGTCTGCTTGCCGTAGCGCGGGTCCGTGAACCAGATGCCGCCCTTGGCGTCGAGCGTCAGGTCGTTCGGCGAGTTGAGCCGTTTGCCACCGTAGCGTGCGGCGAGTACCTCGGTCTGCTTGCCGTCGATCCGCACGACCCGGCGCCGTCCCCCCTCGCACACGAGCAGACGTCCGCGCCTATCCAGCAGCAGCCCGTTGGCCCTGCCGCTCTTCTCGCGGTACACGCTCACCTTGTTCGTCGCCGCGTTCAGCTTGAGGATCCGCTCGTTCGGGATGTCGGTGAAGTAGACGTCGCCGCGGGCGTCGGCCGCAGGCCCCTCGGTGAAGCGATAGCCCGTCGCCACGCGCTCGAACGCGATCTTCTCCGTGGGGAAGAGCGCCGGAGCCGCGCCGGCTGGGGCCACGAGCAGCAGGAGCAGGAGGAGGACGAGGGAGCGCATGCCCGCATCCTAGCGGCTGCGCGTTGCCCCGGCGTTGGGGTCTGCGGAAACTCCCTCAAGTGCGTGACCCGATCACGACGAAGCCGAGGACTAGGGTCAGTTCGCAACGAGGTGCGTGTTCTGGACAACGCTGATCGCCGCCGCGCCCGCCGTGTGCCCATCGAGGTGCCGGCTGCCGTTGCGTCGATCGGGGGGGCCGTCGCCGCCGAGGTACGGGACGTCAGCAGCACCGGCGTGCAGCTGTACGTGCTCGCCAGCAGCTTCGGCCTGCCGGCCGCCCCGACCCTGCTCGAGGCGGCCCTCGCTGTCCGCGACGCCCTGTCTCCGCGCTTCACCGTCATGCTGGATCACGACCGCGTGGGGGAGGTGCGCCGCATGGCCGGCCTGGCCCGGCTCGTCCTGCCGTCGCACGCCGACGGCTGCATCGAGCTCGGCTGCGAGTTCGAGAAGGCGCTCTCGGCAACGGATCTGGCGCGTCTCGGCTCAGGGGTGATCGACCCGTCTGGTGCGGAGGACACGATGGACGGGGGGCGCGTGTTCGAGATCGAGGCTCCCGAGGGTCCTGCGACGCCGGAGTCCGAGATCACGGCGCCCTCCGGTGGCGCCGAGCCCGAACCGGACGATCCGGACCTGGCGCTGGCGGCCGGCGTCACCAGTCGCTACCGCGTGTACGTCATGGCGGGCGGGAGCGATGCACGCAAGCCGCTCGTCGGCAGGACGCGCAAGCTGAGCAAGGAGGGCATGCGCGTTCATATCCCCGGGACGGCCCTGGCGTCGGGCGATGCCACCGAGGCCGCTGTAGCCTTCATGCGCGAGTATGGCGGGCACGTGCGTGTGAAGGTCACCGACGGATCACGGCATCTGTGGACAGGGGCGGCGGAGGTCTTCGGCCTCGAGGTCAAGCTCAAGCGACCTGATGATCTGGTCGTCTCGCTCGGCTACGAGCGCAAGCTGCGACCCGCCGAACTGGAGCGCCTGGGGCTCTCGACGCGCGTGGCTTGAATCCGCCGTCAGGCGCCGTACTCGCTGTAGAGGTGCGCGTAGACCCCGTCCTGCGCGAGAAGCTCCACGTGGGAGCCCTCTTCGACGATGCGCCCGTTCTCCATCACCACGATGCGATCGGCATGCTTGATCGTCGATAGCCGGTGGGCGATGACGACCGTGGTCTGGCGATCGGACAGGCGCTCGAGCGCACGGAGGATCAGCGCCTCGGTGCGTGTGTCCACAGCGCTTGTCGCCTCATCCAGGATCAGGATCGAGGGCTCGGAGAGCAGCGCGCGCACGAAGCACACGATCTGGCGCTCGCCTTCGGAGAGGTTCGCGCCGCGCTCCCCGACCTCGGTCTCGATGCCGGCGGGGAAGTGCTCGAGGACCTCGTCGCAGCCCAGTTCCTCGAAGCCGCGCACCGCCTCCTTCGGCGTCAGGCCGGGGTGTACGAAGCGCAGGTTCTCCAACACCGAGCCCGCGAACAGGAAGTTGCTCTGCAGCACGATCCCGGTCTGGTCGTGCAGGACGTCGAGCTGGATCCGGCGGACGTCGATGCCGTCCAGGCGGATCTCCCCCTCCTGCGCTTCGTAGAAGCGGGCGAGGAGGTTGATCATCGACGTCTTGCCGGCCCCGGTGTGGCCGACGAGGGCGACGGTCTCGCCCGGTGCGACGCGCAAGCTCACGTTCTCCAGCTGGCGGCCGTCCTTGCCGGACGGGTCGTAGCTGAACGACACGTCGTCGAAGACGATCTCGCCGCTCAGGCGCCCGGGATCCACCGCGTCCTCGGGATCCTCGACCTCCGGGTCGGTGTCCAGCAGCAGGAAGATCCGCTCCGCGGCCGCGCCCGCGACCAGGCACTCGTTGTAGAGGCCGCCGAGCCCTTCCACGGGGCCGAGCACGAAGCCGAGCAGCAGGACGAACTGCACCAGATCGCCCACGCGCATCTCCCCGGCCAGCACCGCGTGCCCTCCGAAGAGCAGCAGCATGATCAGCACACCCTGGAAGGCGATGATCAAGGTCGGCAGGTAGGCGCTGGCGATGCGTGCTCCACGAATCACCGCGCTGCGGTAGAGGCCTTGTTTCTCCTCGAGTTCATCCAGCGCCCGGTTCTCCGCGTTGAACGCTTGCACGACGCGCACGCCGGTGATGCTCTCCGCGACGTGCGAGGAGATGGCCGCGTTCGTCTCGCGGATCTTGCGGTAGGCCGGGAAGCCGATCTTGTGGAAGAGGCGGGTGGTGAACCACACGAACGGGAAGCCCGCGATGATCCAGAGCGCCAGCTTCGCGTTGACGGCGAACAGCCAGATCGTGCCCATCGAGAGGCTGAGCAGGAGCATCGTCGTGAGGATCGGACCCCAGAAGATCAGGTGCTCGAGCGTGTCCACGTCGCGGTCGGCCCGCGCGATGATGCGGCCCTGCTTCGTGCGGTCGAAGTAGCGCATGCTCAGGCGCTGGACGTGATCGAACACGTCGCGCCGGATCGCGTCCTGGACCTGCACGCCGATCCAGGTCGACATGCGCAGCTCCCAGCGCGTCAAGAGCGCGCGACCGATGACGTTCAGCACGATCCAGCCGACGAGCACAGCGGTGCCGCGCACGTCGCCCTCGGGTAGGGGGCCGTTCAGGATCAGCTTGATGAGATGCGGGTCGATCAGCATGCTCACCACCCAGATGGCCTCGAGCGTGAGCACGAGGATCAACTTGGGCCGGTGGGCCAGGAAGTAGCGGAAGAGCCGACCCCAGGTCGCGCGCTTGAGCGCGGTCTTGGCGAACTCCTCTTCGATGGCGATCTCGTGACTCACGGCATCACCCCCGTGAGCTGCTGGTAGCTGTGGATCTCCTTGTAGAGGGGGCTGCTCTCGAGCAGCTCCGCGTGGGTTCCGACGGCGGTCACGACGCCCCCGTCCAGCACGGCGATGCGGTCGCACCAGCGCACCGAGGTCACCCGCTGGCTGATGACCAGCGTGGTGCGGCCGGCAGCCGCCGCGCGGATGCCGTCGAACAATGCCTTCTCGGTCACGGCGTCCACGCTGGCCGTCGCGTCATCGAAGATCAGGACGCGCGGATCGAGCGCGAGCGCGCGTGCGATGGTGAGGCGCTGGCGTTGTCCGCCCGAGAGGCTCACGCCGCGCTCCCCGACGATGGTGTCGTAGCCGTCGGGCAGCTCGGACACGAAGCGCTCCGCGGCCGAGAGGCTGACGCAGCGCTCGATCTCCTCCTGGGT
>JAHEIK010000027.1:0-10033 GCA_024639415.1 Planctomycetota bacterium | reverse complement strand
AAGACGAGGCCGACCGCACTGCGCAGGGTGTGGATGTCCAGCTCACGCAGGTCGACCCCGTCCAGGCGCAGGGCGCCCTCGTCGGGGTCGTAGAAGCGCGGCAGGAGCTGGACGAGCGTGCTCTTGCCCGACCCCGTCGGGCCGATGATGCCGAGGGAGCCTCCGGCCGGGACGTCGAGGCTCACGCCCCGCAGGACCTCCTCGGCCCCGTCGTAGGCGAAGTGCACGCCGTCGATCTCGAGGTGCCCGCCTGTGTCTGGCAGGGCGCGCGGGGCCGCGGGCGCCTCCACGCGGTCGGTCTCGTCGAGGACCTCGAAGACACGGCTAGCGCTTGCCGTGGCCTGCTGGCCCAGGATCACCAGGCGTGTGAGCGGCCGGAGTCGATGGCCAACCGTGCGGCAGTACAGCACCACGGCCGTCACCTCGCCGATACCGCCTGCGCCCTGGGCGACGCGCCAGGCGCCCACCAGGATGACCGCCGGCAAGGCGATGTTGAACATGTGGTGCAGCAGCACGAGCACGCCGGTCCAGTAGCGCTCGAGGTTGACCCAACTGGTCGAGAGCGCGTCCATGCGCGCGCCGAACTTCTGGACCTCCTGCGACTCGCGGCCGAAGGCTCGCACGACCCGTGCCCCGGCGACGTTCTCCTGCAGGGCGGTGGTCACCGTGTCGTAGTCCTCGCTGACCGTCCGGTCCAGCGAGGCGACGCGGCGGCCGATGACCACCGAACCGACGACACCGGGCCCGAACGTGCAGAGCACCACCAGGCCGTAGCTCCAGTGGGTCCAGAACGCCGCGGCGAAAACCGCGATCACCAGCAGGGAGATCTCGAGCCAGCCGAACCACACCTCGCGGAAGAAGTGCCGGGCCTTCTCCATGTCGCGCAGGCTGCGCACGATGGTCGCGCCGCTGCGGTTCTTGTCGTGGTAGGTGAAGCGCAGATGCATGACCTGCTCGAACAGGTCGGTGCGCAGCCGATTCTCGACGTCTTGGCTGACGCGTGCGGCGAGCACGCCTGAGACGTAGAACAGCGCGCCGCGTCCGACGATCACGCCTGCAAGAATGAGCAGCATGGCCACGTAGCCGCCCGGGAGCGGACCGTGGGTGCCCTCGAAGCCCACCAATTCGTCTATCACGCGGGCGATGAGCATCGGGTGGGCGATCTCGAGCGCGCTGCGCACGAGCAACACCGCGAACACGACCGCGGCAGCAGCCTTGACCGGTGCGAAGCGACCCACGAGACGGCGTAGCGTCGCGAGGTTGTCGATTTCGATGACCGGGTCAGCAGTCGGCTTGCTGGCGGGATCCATGGAGGCCTCGGCGGGGGAGAGAGTGGTCTAGTGGGAAGAGGGCGGAAACGGACGGGGAAAGCGCGGTGAATCGCGCGAAGTTCGCGAGCGCGGCCGGCGGCGACGTCGATCCAGCTGGATCGTCAGGCCGAAAGGCGCATGGCACACCCGGGATCGCGACCGGCACAGCCCGCGGCACAGACGCTGTCACTGTCCGCCGCCTGCGACCCGCGGACGCAGCGGCCGCATAGCGGCGCAGCGATCCAGGCGGGGAGGCGGTAGGTGATCATCGGAGGGTCCTCGTCAGCAGGTAGGGGCGACCGTCGACCACGCGCGTCGGATCCCGCTCCCTGGCAGAGGAGACGCCTCTCGGCGCGGCTACGTTCCCTGGCCCCGTTCACATTTCTGCGGATGCGACCGCCGCAGCCCGTACTCAGTCGTCGCGCTCCATCACGAACTCGACGCGAGCGACGGCGCCCCGCTCCAACGTGACCTTGCGGGTGACGCTTCGGTACTCCCGGGCGTCGAACCGGACAGTCCAGAGCCCGGGCTCCAGTCCCTCGGACAGGACGTCCGCCGGCGCTGCATACCCCTGTCGCACGAACTCCGAGAGCGTGCGTCCCGACTCCGCGTGCTCGAGATGAACCCGCGGGTGGTGCGGTCCGCGGAGCCGATCCACCTCCGGCGCCAACTGGAGCGTGACCGCCAGATGCGCGGCCTCCGCTGTCGCGAGCGTGACGGTCTTGATGCTGCCGCTCTCGACCTCCACCCGCCGCGTCGTGCGGAGCCAGCGCTGCACGGTGGGGGCCCAGGGGGCCTGCTCGCGCGGCTCGGCGACGACCTCGTAGATCCCAGGGTGCAGGAGGAGTGGCGGCGAGCGCGGCGTGTCGCTGCGCCCACGCCAGAGCCGGACGCCTTGGGGCGTCCGTAGGGTCAGCAGGAACGGCGCCAACGCGCGTCCTTCGGGGTCCTGGATGCTGACGGTGAGACCCGTGTTCTCGTCCGGCGAGCGGAGCTCAACGGTCACGGTCGACTCGTTCTTGTCCTTCGGGATGCGCACGTCCCTGCTTGCTGCGATGCCGCCGTCTGCGACCGCATGCAGCGACCACGTGGATCCGCGCGAGAGCCATGCGCGCGCCTCTCCGTCGTCGCCCGTCTCGACCTTCACCGTCTCGCCGCGCTTGTGTTTCCCTTCCCGTTCCAGGGCGCGCAGCGTGATCCGCACGCGCGGAACAGGCTTGCCCGCCGCGTCGTGGGCGCGCAGGGTCAACCCGTGGCCCTGCATGACACCATCGAGGTCGCTGCGCAGCTTCTGCGGGTGCGAGGTCCCGTGTGCGGCATCGGTGACCAAGGCGTCGCCCTCGAACCAATGCATGACCGACCACATGTCGTTCGGGCCAGGGGGACCACTTGGGAACAAGCGGAAGCGGCCCTGCGCGTCCGTCAGCGCCGAGCGGTCGTTGCCGTGCCCCTGACACGGGAGCATTCGCGGCCCGTAGTTCACATGCATGTTCTTGAAGTAGTGGCCAGCCCGTACCGGAAGGTGGGCAACGGGCGCTCCGTCGGGGTACGTGATGACACCGGAGAACGCGCCTTCTTCCTTCAGTCGGATCGTTCCGAGGTCCAAGTCAAGGTTGGCCGGGAGCTCCACGTTGAACTGACCCGACGAGGCGCCGTCAAGCGCCGTGACGTAAAAGTTGAACTTGCCTCCGGTGGAGACGTGGACCGCGAAACGGCCGTCTTCGTCCGTGCATGCGTCCGTCGCCGTGGCGCCCTGGTAGCCGTAGAACCACACATGGACGCTCACAGCCGGCGTGCCGTCCGCTCGGACGGCACGTCCACGCACGAGGCCTCCCTTCAGCGCGGTGACGATCAGGCGCAGCGTCACATCGCCCGCGGGCGGATCGGCGGGCAGGGCGTAGCTGTGGGTACGCACATTGGCTGGGCCGAATTGGAACACCGGCACAGGTGCCAGCACGACGTCCTTGCTCTCAGGCGCCACGTGGAGCGTGGAGGCAACGCGCGCCAAACGGTCGAGGCGCGCGAGGGCCGGCAGGTCGAAGCGTGCCGTGCCGCGCTCGTCCAGGGTGCCGCGGGCAAGCACGGCTACCTCCGACCCTCGCCGTAGCTCAACCCGCACCCGCTCCCCGGCGAACGGGGACTCCTCGACGCCGCCCGCGGACCACTCGGCGTAGGAGCCCCAGCGGCCCGCGTGCTGCGCGTACTGCACCTCGAGCGTCCAGCGCCGGCCGTCGGGCAGGCGCTGTGGCTTCTCTGCGGGGGCGGCGGCATCGGGCGGCGCGTGTCCCTGCACACTCAGGGTGACGCCGGCGCTCGCCGTCTCCCGCTCTGAGTCCGGCGCGACGTCCGGCGCTTCTCCGTCTGGGAGGCCCCACGCGAGAAACACGACGACGGCAAGGGCGAGCAAGCAGCCGAGAAGAGTGCGGACACGCAAGGCCCCAGCCTAGCCCGGCTTCGAGCCGCTAGCGCGCGGGCTGCAACACGATGCGGCCCGTCTCACCCGCAGCGACATCCGCATGGCCCGTCAGCAGGCCCTTGGCGGTCTTCAGCTCGGCTTCGACGCGAAAGCGCCCCTCGGGCAGCACGCGCCAGCCGCTCGTGCCCGACGAGTCCGTGCGGGTGTTCAGGCGGATTGCGCCGTCCTCGATGCGGAGCCTCGTGCCGCGCACGTCGACGCCCGCCGGCGCCTCGACACGCACCATGAGGACGCGCCCGACCTGGAAGGCGAGCGGTGCCCGCGCGGTGCCCGCGGGCAGCGCGGGGTCGTAGGCGACGAGCACGCCGTCATCGGGGAAGCACGTGGCGTGGATCGCGTGGATGCGGTGCGGATCGATGCCGCGCAAGACGGCCTCCTGGCCGCGCTCGATGCGGCCCGTCCAACGACGGATCGGCTTGTCGCCCTGCGCGCCTTCCGCCACAGTGTAGCTGCAGTCGTCGACGCCGCGGGGCCACTGCGGAACCGTGAGCGTCAGCGACGCGCCCATGTCGACGGTCAGCACGACTCCGGAAGCGGGCGCCATCACGCTGCGTACGAGCTTCTGCGGTAGGCCCGGTACGCGCAGGTCCAGACGCACGGCACCGGCGGCCGGGCCGAAGACCCGAAAGGTCCCGTCCTCCTGGGTCCGACCCCGGTGTCCTCCGCCCTTGTCCGAGGCGGGATCCACGCTGTGCGCCCGAATGCGCACGTCGGCGAGCGGTCGGCCCTGCATGTCGCGCACGGCCCCCGTGATCGTCGACTTTGCCTGGAGGGCCACGGTCGTGTCCGCGGGGCTCCAGCCTGTGACCCGGCGCGAGCGCAGGTCCTTGCGTGGGCTGGGCGGTTCGGCGGTGAGCTTGTAGCGGGCGCCCGCCTCGAGGCGGCCGAGGCGCGCTGTACCGTGGGCGTCGGTCCTGACCTTGTGCGGGCCGCGCCACGGATCGTCGTTACTCGGGTACGCAGCCTTCTTCTCCGCGACGACCCACACCGCCGCACCCTCGACGGCCCGACCCGCTTCGTCGACGACGCGGATGTCGGCCTCTTGCGCCGACGTTAGCACCAGGACGTGGCCGCTGCTGCCGCCGCGCAGGTCTTCGACGATGCGCGGCAGCAGGTGCGGGGGCGCGTGGATCTGCAGGTCGTAGGGGAGGGCGCCGAGGCGTCCGATGCGGAACGAGCCGTCGGACCGCGTCCATGTCTCGCTGTGCGTCCACCCGACGTAGCCGCGATTCACGCCTTCGGGCGGCCGCGCGTAGGCGTCGATCCGCACGCCTGCGACGGCAGTACCCTGCTCATCCACCACACGACCTTCGATCGGCTGCTCGGCTGTCAGGATCAACTCGAAGGTCTTGGGGATCTTGCCCTTCTCGAACGGGCCGATGCGTGCAGCCGCCAGGGGCAGGCTGCCGCGTGTGCCCGGTGCGGCCCGGGTGATGTCGATCCAGGTGCGCCTGCGCCCGGGGCCGTGCAGGCTCGCGCGACCCCTGTACGTCCCGTACATCAGCGAGCCCTGTCGCCCGTCCCGGCCTTGGGTCAGGTGCAGCGTGGTGTAGGCCTGGACGATGGAACCGTCCGGCGCTCGCACGACGAGACCGCGACCCGTGTCGAGCGGATCGGGCGTCAGGCGTACAGCCAGCCCGTCGTCCCCCGCGTCGGCCATGACGCCGGCTCGATGTGCGCGACCGTCGATCATGCGGAAGAAGGACAGCCTGTACGTCCCCGCCTCCAGGGGGCCCGCGCGGAAGCGCCCCTTGCCTTCCCAGCGCGCGACGCTGCGATACGTACGGTGTCCACCGCCATGGGCGGCCGGATGCGCCTGGACGAGCGCGTCCGTGACCACGGAGCCGTCGGCGTTGTGCGCGACGCCCGTGATGTAGAGCCCCTTGGCCATCTGGATGGTCAGGGATGGTGCAGCCGCGCCGGCGCGGGTGCGGGGCGGCGTCACGTAGCCCGGCCGGCGGACCTCGACATACACGTCCGTGGCCGGCAGACCCCGGAGCTCGACGCTGCCGTCCGCGCCTGTTCGCACGCCGTAGCCGGGCGGCAGCACCGTGCCGCCGGAAGGCTTCGCATACGGCAGGACCCCTGCGCCGCGCAGTGGCTGCCCTCCCCCGTCCTGGATCTCGACGCGCAGCGGCGCGCGCTCAGGTAGCGCCTCCGCCGGCGTGACGTCGGCAGGCGGAGCCTCGTACTCCGGATTGGGCTTCACCACGAGCGTGCGGTCCGGCAGCGTCATGCCCTCGACCTCGAAGCCCTGCGCGTCTCCCGATGCGAGCCGCCAGGCGACGTCGTACGGCACATACAACTGGTAGTTCCAACCCGGCACCAACGTCTCGAACTGGACCCACCCGTCGTCGCCGCTGCTCTTCAGCGAGGAGAGGGGCGCGGCCTCGTCCAGCGGATGGCCGTGGCCCCGGCCCGGCGCCCAGACGCCCTGCTCCAGTTGGACGGGGCACCCTGCGACCGGCGTCCCTTGCTCGTCCACGACGCGGACCCGTAGCGCGGGCGCCCGCACCGCGCGCAGCGTCAGGTCCCGTCCTTCGCGGAAAGCGTCAACGAGGATGAATGGATTGACGCCTGGCTCAGCGAGTGCGCGAAGGTCGGCGCTGACCCAGCCGCCGCCGTGCACGCAGACCATGGCCTGGGCGAGACGCTCGTGGGAGATCGAGAAGGTGCCGTCCTCCGACGTCGCGGACTCCGACGATCCGCCAAAGGGCGAGGCGGCTTCGACGTCGCCGTCGTCGACAGGGAACACGTGGACGACGGCGCCGGCCGCCGGCTTGCCGGTGGCCGCGTCGAGTACATGCCCCTGCAGGCGCGTGTGGGCGAGCAGGCGCACGACGGCTTCCGTGTCGGCGGCCGCGAAGGTGTAGGCGTGGAACTTGTAGCCCTCCGTACGCACGGCGATGCGCCCAGGACCGGCGGGACAGCGAACGGTCTTGGACCCGGCGGCGCCGGCGTCGAAGGACGTCCACCACGAACCGCCTGCCGCAGTCGCGACGCTCACGCGCACGCCACACCCCGGCACGGCCGCGTCGTCGTATGCGTCGACGATGCGCACCCGCAATGTGCGTGCCACCGTGGGAACGACGATGCGGACTTCGTCCTCGCGCGGGATGGCGTACGGCGCGGAGGTGAACTCCTCGAGCGGTCCGAGCCGGACCCCCAGCCGCACCTCGCCCGCTTCCAGTCCCGGGATGATCAGGCGCCCGTCGGCATCCGGGCGGAACGGCCCCAGCGCGTGCGTCGGGCGTCCGGTCGAGGCGGCGCTGCCCGTGGCGAGAACGGGCAGGAGCGCGGGGCGCCCCTCGGTGTCGACGAGTCGCACGCGGCAGGCATGCGGCCCGTCCGGCAGCACCAGGGTCAAGGGCTTCGGGGACGCACCTTCCTCGAGAGACACAAGGACGGAGACGGTGCCGGGCGCCCTTCCCGCGCGCACGCGGTAGCGCCCGGCTCTCGGTGGCGCCCAGGCGAAGCCGTCCTCGGCAGTGGCCTCCACGCGTGTGCCGGTGGACTGATCGTCGAACGACGAGAACTCGCCAAGCCAGCGATCCTTCGGCAGAGCATGGATCTGGATCGTCGCCGGCACGGCCCGACCGCCGCGATACACGCGGCCGCGCAGCACGCCAACGGAGGTAGCCGCAGGGCCGGTCGCGCGGAGGCTCGGGTGGGGGGGGGCGATTGCATCCGCGTCCCGACCTTGTTCGGGTTCGGGTTCGGGTTCGGCGGAGGGCGGCGACCGACCATCCACCACCCACCACGCAATCGCCGCAGCGGCAAGCAGCACGAGCAGCCGGCGCATCAGGGACAAGGCTCTCTCCCGCATGGCGGGCGGCTCCGGGTGCCGCGTCGCTAGGTTTCCTTGGGTTGCTTGCGGTGCGTGCGCACGGCCGCTTCGCTCACCTTCCAGTACTCACGCCATACCCGCTGCAGGCGCACGCGGTCGTTGCGGCTCTTGGTGTGGGCGAGGCGCTCGGCGGGGGTGTGGCGCGTGATCCGGATCAGCGCGCCTTCGGCCGCGAAGCGTGTGAGGGTGTCGTCATCGACGAGCGCTTCGATGAGGGCGGGGACGGCGTCCGACGCTCCGAGCCGGCCGAGTGCGGCTGCAGCCGCCGTGCGCGCGTCCGCGTCCGCATGCAGCTTCAGCACGCGGACGAGCGGCTTGACGGCGCGCAGGTGGCCGAGCCAGCCGAGCGTGCCGGCGGCCTCGAACACGACGTCGGGATCACGATCCGCCAGGCTGCGGATGGCCCGCGCCACGGCCAGCGCCAGGGCTGTCGGATTGCTCGGCCGGACGCGCTTGGGAGCCCTCGGCGCCTTGGGCACGCTCGTCTGGGGCATCGCGCCGTCGCTCGAGCCGCTCGGTGTGATGACCGGCGCATCCATGCGTGCCGTCGCTCGCTTCAGGAACAGGAGCGCGAAGCAACTCCCCTCCCAGTGCACGTTGGTCGTCCACCAGCCCTCGGGCTCCTGGCGCGCGAGGAGGAAGTCGGCGCCCTCCTTGTACCAATCGTGGGTGCCGAGGAAACGGAAGCGACCGAGCACGCCCGCGCGCTCCAGCCCGTACAGGTAGTACCAGTGCCAGCGTCGCTGCCCGCCGGGGTTGCTCGTCACGGTGAAGTGCTGCTGGAGCCACGCCATGGCGTCGCGAATCCCACGGCGCGCGTCGGCGCGTAGCTGTCCCTTGAAGGCGCGCGCGCGCCAGAGGCGGTTCTGGCATACGACGAGGGAGGCCAAGCCGGCCGTCGTCATGGAGGCGCTCGCCTGGGGCGAGTCGAAGTGATACTTGAAGCCGCGTGCGATCGCGCGCTCGGTCCACTCGAAGCGGTAGCGCCCGCGCACCTCGTTGGCCTTGTACATGACGGGCTCGCCGGTCTTGTCCTGGTGGCCGAGGCAGAAGCGCAGCGCGTCCAGCCATACGTGCTGGCTGACCTTGATGCCGCAGCGCGTGGCCGCGTGCAGGCCGAGCAGCGCGAACTGCGTGTTGGAGAGGTCGAAGCCGTCCTGCGGATAGCGCCAGTAGCCGTCGGCCCTGCGGTGCTCGAGCAGATACGCGACGCCCTCCTTCATCCAAGCGAGGTCCTCGGGCGTGATCTCCTTGTGGCACGGGTCCTTCCTCTGGCGGTTGCCGTAGCGGTCGAACGACTCGACGGCGAACGGGTCACGCGCGGGGGCGTACTTCGCGTCCAGGGCGAGCAGCAGGACGGACACGGAGTAGACGCGCCGCAGCGGCAGCGTGCGCAGATGGCGGAAGGCCCGGACGACCGCGGGGTCGTCCCGCGGGACACCGCACTTGAGCAGCGTCAGCAGTGCGAGCGCGTTCGAGCCCATGGGGAAGGCGCGGCGATGGGTGAAGAAGCTCCAGCTGCCATCCGGTCGTTGGCTGCTGAGGAGCCACGCCTTGCCCTTGTCGAGCGCCGCGCCGACCTTGACCCGAAACGCCACCGGGTAGAGGTCGTTGAAGGCCTTGTGGACCTGCTCGCCGGACTTCTCGTCGGGGCCGGCCAAGGCCGGAGCCGCGGCCAGCAGCGCGGCAGCGAGGAGCAGGGCGAGGATCGAGCGGCGCGTACGCACCCCAGTCATCCTACGCGCGGGCGGCGCTCCGTGCGCGGTCGATGGAATCCGCTGCGGTGCGCCGGAGGCCGGAGGTCGCGCCGAGCTTGGACAGCGTGAACACGAGCCACTTGGTCGGGTCGAAGTGGAACCAGCGATGTCCGTTGCGGTAGTCCGCCTGGAACTTGTGGTGGAAGCTGTGGTAGCCCTCGCCCCACGTGAAGAGCGCCACGAGCCACGAGTCACGCGCGGTGCACTCGGGGTCGTAGGTCTGCTCGCCGATCATGTGCGCGATCGAGTTGATGCAGAACGTGCTGTGCCACTGCACCACAAGGCGCGTGAAGCCCACCACCAGGAGTGCGCCGATGGCGTCGCCCCATGCCAGGCCGATCGCCATGGGCAGCAACGCGCCCATGAGGAACGCGATCGGGATGTAGAAGCGGTGCTGCAAAGCGACCAGTCGGTCGGCCCTCAGGTCCTTGACGCGCGTATCGTCTCCGCCGCGCGTATGGCTGTGCATGACCCAGCCGACGTGCGACCACCAGAAGCCCCGCTTGGCGTTGTAGGGATCCCGCTCCGTGTCCGTGAAGCTATGGTGGCGGCGGTGGTCGGCGCTCCAGAGCAGCGCCGAGTTCTGGATGCCGGCGGCACCCCAGAGCAGGTAGATGCTGCGGAGCCAGGCGCTCGCCTTGTA
>JAHEIK010000302.1 GCA_024639415.1 Planctomycetota bacterium | reverse complement strand
CGCATCCGCTGGACGCCGGGCGAGACGACGTTCGAGTTCCGCCGGTCGTCGGGCGCGGAGCCGCGCACGGTCACGATTCGGGATTGACGCGCGTCAGCGCGTCAATCCCCGTGAACGTGAACGTTTGCGAGCCCGTTCCCGGCGTGAACGTCCCCCGGTCCACGTGTCCGGGACACGGATGACGTCGGGCACGCAGACGCAAACGTTCACGTTCACGGCCGCGCCGTCGGGCGGGCATCCGTAGGGGCGGGTTACATACCCGCCCACGCGTCACCGCAGCCGCTCGAGCTCCCGCCGCGCGTCCTCTGCAAGCTCTTGCCGCGCGCTGTGCGCCCTGCGCCCAGGCTCGCCCAACTGCGCCAGCTTCTCCAGCGCCGCCCGTGCCAGCGCCCGCTCACCGCGCGCCCCGTCATACGTCGCCTGCAGCAAGCGCAAGCGCTCGTCCAGCAGCGAGCTGTTCACGCCGCCCTGCTCGGCCGCGCGCTGCGCCAGGACGCGCGCCGCAGCGAAGTGCTTCAACGTCGCCGCGAAGTCCGGTCCGTGCTCGCCGGGCTTCGCCACGGCGTCCCACGCGCTGATGCGGCCCAACTCCAGGTGGCAGTCGAACTGCAGTCGCGTCCACGCGGGACCCTCGCCGCCGATCGCCTCCGCGCGCTCGAGGGCCTTCTCGAACCAGGGGCGCGCCTTGGCCGGATCGCGCAGACCGTGCAGCGCGGTGTCGGCGGCGTTGAAGCAGTGCAGGACCACGCTGCGGCGGCCCCAGTAGTCGTCGTGCTCCTCGAGGCGCGCCACGGCGCCCACGAAGCCGTCGTACGCGCGCTGCCACGTGCCCGCGGCCTGCTCGACCTCGGCGACGTCGCGGGCGTGGTCGCGGTCCCAGGCGCTCTGGTAGGCCTTCAGCGCGTCGTCGGCCATGACGTGCGCATCGGCGTGCGCAGCCTCGACAGGCAGGCGCTGGAGCGTCACCGTCACGGCCGCCAGGAACACGAGCACGATCGCGAGCTTGACGCCGCGCACCTGGCGCTTGAACGCCAGGCGCGTGCCGGGATCGATCGCGTGGTGGGCGACGTACGTGATGCGCTCCTCCACGCTGCCGTGGCGATGACTGCCCGAGTAGCCCACGATCGTCCGGATGCGCTCGAGTGCGCGCGCCATCATCGCCGCGCCGCGCGGCAGGGGCCGCGGCAGGCCAGGCACCGGAATCGGCGGCGCCTTGGGGTCGAGGACCGCGGCGTGCTCCGCCCCGTAGATGTCCGCCTCGCGCTCGAAGCGCCGCGACACCCAGCCCAGGATCACGAACCAGATGGCGGCGAGGTGCAGCAGGATCTGCAACCAGGGCGGAACACCCAGGGCGTCGAGCGGCCCGCTCGCGGCGTGGAATAGCAGGGAGAGCGAGAAGAACAGCACGAGGAAGAGCGGCAGGTGGTGCTTCTTGGCGTGGCCCGCCTCGTGGAAGAAGACGGCGAGGATCTCGTCCTCGGGCATCGCGCTGATGAGCGCGTCGGTGAGGAACACCGTGCGTGTGCCGGGCGTGAAGCCCACGACCATGGCGTTGTAGACGCGGCCGCCCGTGCGCCAGACGCGGATCTCCTTGTAGCGCAGGCCGATCTTCTCGGCGGCGGCTTCGAGCACGTTGCGCAGGCGGCCCGGCGGCAGCGGATCGGCGTGCAGCGCGCGCGCGAAGATGCCCGGGATGAACGGCAGCGCGAGCGCCACGATCGCGAACATGATCCCGATGTCGAGCAGGCCGGAGACCTCGCGCCACAGCGAGAACACGCGCAGCGGCTCCACGCCGAGGTGTCCCGCGAGCCACAGGCCCTCGGTCACGGCGAGCACCACCAGCAGCGGCACGAGCACGATGCTGTTGCGGCGCAGGCCACGGCGTACGCCGTCCCAACCCGTACGGACGGCTGCGACGGCCCCCCGTCGGCGGACCAGTTCGTGCTCGAGCACGGCGCGGCCGGCCCAACCCACGGCGAAGATGATGAACGCGGGCAGCAGCACCACGACGTAGCGCGCGATCCACAGGGTCTGCGGCACGTTGGCGTGCACCCACGGACCCCACTCGAAGAAGTACAGGCCCGCCATCCAACCGAGGAAGGGCCACAGCGTGGTCCAGCGCATGGAGGCCTCGGCCAGCAGATCGTCGTCCGCTTCGAGCGCCCGCTGGCCGCGGACCAGCGCCAGCCGGCTGAGCGCCCCGCCCACGAGGAAGCAGCACAGGCTGCCCACGAGCGCGCGGGCCGGGTCGGCCGGGCTGCCCTGCAGGACGCCGAGGCCGAGCAGGAGGGCAATCAGGACGGTGAGGTCGGGAAGCAAGCCGTCGGGCTCCGGAGGTGGATGGGGGCGGTCGGAGCCGCGAGGGTACCGGCGGGCCCCAGGCCCCACCGTGCGAATCGCCGAGCCGAGCGGAAACGGAGTATCCGGGATGCAGGAGGGCCGCACGCGGCCGTCAGGTCGTGTGGGCCTGTGCGCGGCGCGGCGCTGACGGTACCTTCGCGGTGTGCTCCGAACGGACGGAGCGGAGGTTCGCCATGTCCAGGTTCGCCACGTTCGTGCTCGCTCTCCTCGTGGCAGGCGCCCTGTGGGTCACGTCGCTCGAAGCCGCCCCGCGGGGCGGCGCCAAGGCCGACGCGCCCAAGGGCCCCGGCGGCAGCACCTACACCAACAAGAAGCTGGGCGTGCGCGCGCGCGGTCCCGCCGGCTGGAAGATGATCGCCGACAAGGGCGCCGTCCCGACGACCTGGCGCCGGCTGGTGACGTTCAACGACACCGAGACGGACGCGGACGCCACGCTCAGCGTGCGCCCGCGCAGCTCCGCGACGCTCGACGACCTGCTGGCGAAGGTGCGCGCCGACTGGCAGAAGACGGCCGCCAAGTTGCGCGTCACCTCGATGCGCAAGGTCGAGACCAATGCGCTCAACCGCATTGCGCAGGTCGTGGTCGACGGCACGTTCTCGCGCAAGGCCAAGCCGCCCAAGGCCGAGAAGGGCGTGCCGGCGCCGCCGGCGGCGCCCATCGCGTACCGCGTGCAGGCCATCTACTTCCTCGGCGCAGGCAGCACGTACCTGCTGTACGCGAAGGCCCAGGACACGCACTGGTCGCGTGTGCGCTCACGCATCGAGCGGCTGCGGCAGTCCGTGCAGTTCGAGCAGGCTGCGGACCAGGGCCCGACGGGCGAGGGCAGCTACCGCAACGAGGTCGTCGGCATCGCCTGCCGCTTCCCGAAGAACTACACGGTCGTCGCGCCGCAGCGCGAGAACCACCTCGTGCAGTTCCAGGGGGTCGCCGAGACCGACCCGGTGCTCAGCATCTACGGCTTCAAGTGGTCGCAGGATGCAGCGAAGGACGCCGCGCGTCTCGTGGCGCACTACGAAGCCGACAAGGGCGGCACTGCCTCGGCGACGTCGATGGAGGTCGCGGGCCAGGAGGGCATGCTGGTCAAGGCCAACGCGATGCTCGCCGGCTCGGACCGTGTGGTCATGATCGCGGTCGTGAAGCGCGGCGAGGACTGCTTCCGTCTCCGGGCGTCGATGCCGGCCGAGTCCGAGGCCACGGGGGCCGCGGTGTTCCGCAAGTTCGTCGGCAGCTTCAAGCTGGGCCGCGCGCCGTAAGTCCGTTCGGCGGCGCCTGTTGGGGCGCACTTACGGTCTCTTGGCCGCTCATTCGGGGCAGGCCTACGCTCCCACTGCATGAGCACGACACGTGTCAAGAAGAGCAGTCTGCCCGGAGCCAAGCTGGAGAGCGGCGTCCACATGGTGGACATCGATCAGCTGAAGCTGACCGAGCTGCTGGGCCAGATGAAGGCGGAACAGAGCGTGCTGCGCGGCCTCGCCGGGGGCGTTGCGGCCGGTGCGATCGCGGCCGTGGTCTGGGCCTTGCTGACGCGCATCACCGGCTACGAGATGGGCTGGATCGCCGTGGGTGTGGGCTTCTTCGTGGGCGTTGCCGTGCGGACGCTGGGCCGCGGCGTGGACCTGCGCTTCAACGTGCTGGGGGCCCTGCTGGCGTTGCTCGCCGTCGCGGGCGGCAAGGTGCTGGCGATGTGCATGTTCGTGGCGCAGGTGCGGGGGCTGAGCGGTTTCGAGATCTTCAGCCAGCTGCCGTGCTCGTCGATGGTCACCCTGCTGCGTGACGACTTCCAGTTGATCGACGGCTTGTTCTACGGCCTCGCGATCTGGGCGGGCTGGGAGTATGCGACGCGTCAGATGTCGCAGGAGGAGCTAGCCAGTGTCCTCCATCCGATGCGGTGATGCCGCGCCGCTTCGCGGCGCGGCCCCGTGAACGTGATCGTGCCCGTCACCGTTCCCGGCGTACCCGTTGCCCGTGCCCGTCCCCCGCTCTTCTCCGCTGGTACGTACGGGCGCTGCATGCCGCGCGCTCGCCGGTTTGGGCGGGTATCCGCTCGGGCCTCGCGGCCCGCGCTCAACCCGCCCCTACCCGGACCCCGACATGTAGGGGCGGGTTACATACCCGCCCAGGTCACATCGGCGTCCCGCGCTACCCCACGTGCTTCCAGGTGTTGCCGTCGCTGCCTTCGCGGCCGACCGCCGCCCTGCCCGTGATGGGTCCGCTCTTGACGAACGCCGCGTCGGGCTTCGGGCCGTTCCCGGGCCCGCTGTAGCGCGCATCCTCGGTCATGAGGACGTCGCCCGCCTGGTTCATGAAGTAGACCTGCGCTCCGGAGCTTGCGTCGGCCGGCCAGGCGTAGGCGCACCAGATCGTCTCCGCCAGGTCGCTGTCCACGCCGCTGGCGTTCGTGAAGCCAGCGGTCGGCTCGCCGATGCCCATGCCGCGCGGGCCCGGCAGGTAGTACTTGAACAGGTAGCCGCTGCGTGCGGCTTCGCCGTGGTTGTTGAGCTTGCGGAAGGCGCTCGAGAGCACGGGCGGGACGAGTACGCGGCTCATGCGGCCGGGGGCGGCGCCGGACAGTTCCTTGAAGCCGCCGTACTCGCCGACGCCGTCGTTGTCCGTATCGATCTTCGCGGTGGCCTGCATCTGGGCCTGGGCGGAGAGGCAGTTGCGCAGCGTGGCGTGGGCGGCTGTGGCGTTGGCGCGCGTGCGCGCCTTGTCCATCGACGGCATGCGCGACTTGATCATCTGCGTGACCCAGGCTGCGGGCTCCACGCTCTCGGCGAGCTTCTTCTGCTGCTCGACGAGGACGGCGATCTTCTCTTCGAGGCGCGCGAGGCGCATGAGGACCTGCGCGTCGATGGGCGTGCCCAGCAACTTGGGCTCGGCCGGCTGCGGGGCGGGCGTCGGCGCCTCGGCCCGCAGCAGGTCGGGCGGATCCTGG
>JAHEIK010000301.1 GCA_024639415.1 Planctomycetota bacterium | reverse complement strand
CGACCCTCGTGCGGGACCCTTCCGTACGTGCCCGGAGTGCGCACAACTGGACAGAGCCAGGAGCACCGCGAGGAGTAAGGCTCTGGGCGTTCTCACGATTCGACTCCGAGGTCGGCAGGAGAGCAGCGTGGGGTCACGGGCTTGTCCGCTGGACGAGCATCGCAGGCAGGGATACCCCCGCGCCCGCATGGCCAATCCCCTGGCCATGCATGGCCAGAATCAGCACCCCGTCGAGGTCCGTCGTGCGCCGCTCGGTGCCGCCTCGCACCGGGCGCAAGCGCCGCCAGCCCCGGCGTGTTACGGCGCGGGGCGGCGAGGGCTTCGGCTATCAACGAGCCCTCTTCGCCTCGACGAGATAGTAGGCGCCATCGCGTATCGCCACATACCGGAGAGTCTGGTCGTCAACGAAGTGCGCGCTTCCCTGATCGAACCAGTCCATCAGGTCGTATCCGCTCAGGCCGTGAACCGTGCGCACGCTGAAGACACCGCCACCGCTTCGTCGGCCCAGGTTGGGAGCATGCACAAGTCCCTCGAACGCGGGACCCTTCTCACCATCAGCAACCCAATGACAGATGCCTTCGGACGCAGTGGCCTCGGCGCCATCGCCTCGGCCAAGAACCCGATACGCAACGCCTGAACCACCGGGACTGAACATCGGTACATCGGCAGCGGCATTGCCGAGGTCGATCTCCTTGCCATCGATCACAACCTTGGCTCGCCCCGCCTCGCCTTGCATCCAGTACCCGTAGCGAGATCCATCGGCGGTGAAGGCGATGGGAGAGAGCGCCTTGCCGTCTGGCCCCTCATCGGAGCCGATCACGATGCACCGTGCCTCGCCTGTCCTCGCTAGGTACACGGCCGTGTCGGTGCCGGGGGCGAAGCCCAGGTTGCTGATGTCATCGTATGCGCGTCCGATCCGACCATCGACGACGACATGCCACCCAGACTTCAAGCGGGCGATATGCGCGACGTGCTTGCCGTCCGCGCTGAACACGGGAGGCCAGTCGAAGTCGCCCCCGCTTTCGACTTGATGGACCCCGTCCACGTAGAGCCCGGAGCCACCGACCCCAGTCGCGTAGTAGGCCAGACGCTTGCCATCCGGGCTGAAGGTCGGATGTCGAACGACACGGGAGTCGGGGCCTGCGGCGCTACCCCTGACAAGCCGCATGCGCGGGCGAGGCTCCGAGTCCACGCCCACGTAGGCGAACTCACCACCGTTCGGGCTGAAGGTGAACTCGCGGATGTCGCGGAACCAAGCCTGGGGCTGCCCATCAATCCAGACCCTCTCACGCCCGTCCTCGTCCGGTCGCGCCACCTGCTCGATGAACGCGACGCGCACCCCATCGCCAGAGAACCCCAGGTTGCGGAACTTGCGCAGTGCGGCCCCGTCCCGCAAGGGCTCCTCAACGGTGACCTTGCCATCCACGACGACCACCCGCTTCCCAGCCCGGATACCGAAGTACGCGGCGCGCTTGCCGTCCGGGCTGAACACGGGGTGCTCGACGCTGTCGAGTGCGGGGCCTGCGACATGATCGATCACCATGGCCATGCCCTTGTGCAACATCGCCATGTAGGCGACACGACGCCCGCGAGGACCGATCCTCATCCAGAACCACGGTCCTACGCCGCTACCCTCTGCCTCGGGCCCCCGCAGGTTGTAGAAGTCCGGGTAGACGCCTCCTGGCTTGCCGTCCACGACGAGCCGGACACCACGCTCGCACCACTCGACGTAGGCGGATCGCAGTCGCCCGTCCGCGAACCAAAAGCGGATTGCGAACGGCACACGATCCACGTCCAACTTGACTGCCCTTGTCCTCCAGCGTTTGGCATCCGACGGCGTGATGTCCTCAGCGAGGTGCGACTCAGAAGGACCACCCCTTGGGACGAGGGTGTAGGCGTCGAGCCCGGAATCGCAGGGGGTGTTGTTGCTCGCGTGCCTCCCGACGGGGGCATCAGCCTCGTCCAAATGCGGGAGCGCAAGCAGGGCGAGCCCACCCAGCACGAGCACACCGCCGACAATCGCCCACCGTCGCATGGTGACCATCTAGGCCCGGCGACCTCACCCGCAGGTAACGAACCGCACGGCCTCTTGCATGGCCAGTCACCTGGCCAACCACCTGGCCAGTGAGCATGCCAACGGGTGGTCCGTTCCTGTCCGCCTGTGTCCGCTCGCGGCTGCGCGACGAGAGCGCGCCAAGAACTCACGTCACCCACCAAGCCCGGACAATCGCGGCCTACGTGGGCCAGCGGCGGACATGCGAGGAGAAGAGAATGGAGCCCCGGGACGGATTTGAACCGTCGACCCCAGCTTTACGAAAGCTGTGCTCTGCCACTGAGCTACCAGGGCGTGCTCAAGACGGCAGAAGGTAGAGCCAACCTGCGCCAAGTCAACCGCCGAGCGGTGCTATACTCGTGTAGAGGCCATTTCATGCGGGTCGCGACTGTGAACACCATGCACTGCCCCCGCTGTGACGCCCCCGTCAAAGGCGACTTCAAGTACTGCCCCGAGTGCGCCTGCCGCCTCAGGATCCAGGCCGCCCCCGCGGAGACACCGCCCGAGGGCGGTCGCAAAGGCGCCCTCCTGCTGGGCTTGGTCGCGGCCGGCCTGCTCGCGGCGGGCATCTTCGTCGGCAACCGCGTGCTCGGCGACCGCCCGATGCCGCCGCTCACGAGCCAGGTGAGCCCTATCCTCTCGATGGACGACGTCCACGACTCCTGGGTCTCGGTGTCCGAGGGCATCGCGTTCTGGGAGCCCGACATCGTCCTGGCCGCTCCGCCCGAAGACGAGGTGGATCCACGGCTGCTCCGCAGCTTCAAGCGCGGGGACCTGAGCCGCTTCCTCGACCGCGTGGTGGAGGAACCCCGGCACCTCACCCGCTGGTCGAAGATCGTGTCCCTGATCCACACGCGGACGCGCGACCTGATGGAAGAGAAGGTGCGCCACACGCCGATCCGCACCCGGCCCTTCCGCGCCATGCGTTACGAGGTCAGCCGCGGGCAGTACGCCGAGTTCCTGCGCGACGTCGGGGCCGATCCCGCGCAGCTGTTCCGCCTGTTCCGCGGGCTGGAGGATCTGTGGCGTCCGAAGGGGCGGCCCGACTGGGCCGTCAACATCCGGCGCGACTACTGGAACGCGGTCTCCGAGCGGCTGCGCCGCCGCATGGCTCTCGACCTGCTGCCGGCGAAGACGGAGCCGGAACCGGACGACCAGAAGGAACCGCTCTCACGCGCTGAACCGGGTGCCGCCGATCCACCCCTGCCGGAGCTCCCCCCCATTCCGGTACCCGCCTTCATCGAGGCCGAGCGCCTGGACACGCTCAGCGACGCCGACGCTGTGAAGCTGCTCTACCCCGCCTCTTGGGTCCGGATGGACGAGAGCGGTACGCTGTACTGGGTGCTCGAGCCGGGCACCGAGAACCTGCCCGTCACCGACATCTCGTGGTGGGACGCACAGCTGTTCGTGGTCTGGGCGCGTCAGCGCCTGGGCCTCAACACGCTTCGTGTGCCCTCCTGGGCGGAGTGGGTGCGCGCCTTCCACGGCAACCATCCCGCCAAGCCCATCGACGACTTCGACGACGCGGGCGACAGCGGCTGGCGCTGGCCCTGGGGCAACGCCGTGGACCCGCACGGCTGCAACAACCTCAACCACACCTGGAACGACCCGGTGCCTACGATCCGCGACGTGCGGCGCCCCTACGGCTGGCACGATGGCGACACGGTGGACGGCATCTTCAGCATGGCGGGCAACGCCGCCGAGTGGACGAACGGCTCGCGCATCGAGGTCTTCGCCACGGGCCTCAACTACGTCTTGAAGGACGACCCGCGGGAGGGCGACACGGATCGGGCCTTCGCCTACGGCGGCTCGTACCTCGCCGGCCTGGACGACTGCAGCGTCAAGAGCGGTGTCTCGTTGCGCAAGACCGAGCGCCGCATCGACGTCGGCTTCCGGCTCGTGCTGGACGCCACGGGGCCGTAGCCCGCCATGACGCGCGCCACAGGCAGCATCCTCCTCATCCTGGGCCTCGTCGCGGCCACCGGTCTCGTCTACTGGGCGCTGCCTACGGACGAGGACGCCGCCGGCGTCGACCTCGACGGCGGTGACTCCTTGGCGGATGGAGGGCGCGAGGCTCCCAGCGCGGACGAACGCGAGGATGCAGACCAGGCTGCTCCGAAGCGTCCGCTCGCACGCGACGGCGTGCCGCGCGTCCTGCCGCCCGACGCAGCCATCGAAGATGTGCGCGACGCGCTGGCTCTCACGGACGCGGACGCGCGGACGCGCGCTGCGCAAGATGCCTACGACGCCATCGCGCGCATCGCGAACGACAGCACGGGGGTCGCCGAGGGACTGCAGCGCTACGTGCTGCGCGTCGAGGATGGGATCGCGCGCGGCATCGTGCTGGCCGCGCTCGGCACGAACCGTGACGCCGGCAACCTGGCGTGGCTCGCCGGACGACTCGGCGGTGGCGCGAGCAGCGCGGAGCGACAGGGTGCGTTCCTCGGCCTCACGCGCGGCGACCACACCCCTGCGGCGCCGTGCGGCACGCTTGCCGGCATCAAGCATCCGCTCGGACCGCTGCCGACGTCCGGTGCGGTCCTGACGAGCGTCGCCGGCTGGCTGGACCGGGCGACCGCTGCGGAGGCGAGCGACGCCATCATCCCGCTGCTGCACGCCGTCAAGCTGAACGTCGATGTCGCAGCGCTGCTCGTCGTCGACGACAAGCGACCGTGCAAGCTCTATGCGGATCTGGACACACGCAGCCGCGAACTCCTGCGTGCGCGGGCACTCGGACATGCAGCGCTACCGGGAGCCGTGAGGCGAGTGTTGGAGAACGCGAAGTAGAACTCGTCGAGATGCGTCGCGCTCAGCGACCGGCGAGGAACTCCTTGGAACGCACGCGCACGCTCTTGGCCGCGCGCAGGTCACCGCCGCCTGCCGTCGTGCCCTTGCGGGCGAGGATGCGGCGCAGCTTCTTGTCCCAGACGACCTGGACGCAGTCGGACATGTACGGGCAATCCCGCGTCCGACAGACGTACGTCTCGGATCCGAAACAGTCCTTTTTCTTCGACATGAAGTCCCCGTGTGCCCGTCAATCCTACGGCCTTGGCGGAGGCCGCACAAGGCCCCCCGCTGCTCCCTCGTGACCCTTGATCGGCCAGTCGGACCCCCTTCTCAAGGCAACAGGAGCCTTCCGCGAAGGGTATGCGAACAGGTTTCCGGATCTTCTGCCACGTGGGCCCCGCGCGGCCTGGACGGCGTGGGTGATACGCTCTCCAGATGCCCCTGGGAGCGCCCCGAATCGGTCTCG
>JAHEIK010000026.1:7089-17053 GCA_024639415.1 Planctomycetota bacterium | reverse complement strand
CCGCGCTCAACGCCTCCTCCATCACGTAGCCGTTGGCCTCGAGGAGGAAACGCGTGCCGTCCAGGAAGTCCTGGTCGTCGTCGACGTAGAGGATGACAGGCTTGCCGTCTTGCATGGTCGAGGTTCCCTCCGTGGGGAGGCCCGTCGGGCCGGCCTCATGCGACATCATGAATCCTATGCTGCTCGAGTCGGCGAGTGATGAACTCAGCCGCCGCCTCCAGGTTCGCTTGGGCCTTCTCGCTGAGACCCTCACCGAAGTCATTGAACTCCGTGCCGTGGATCGCAAGCATCCAGCCCTCGGCCTTGGCGTCGAAGTGGTCCCGCGCCAGGGCGAGGAGCGCCCCCGGAGACACGGAGTGGGTCGAGAAGGAGATCTCACCCAGCGGCTTGACGGGGCGCAGCGTGAACGGCTCGGGGCCCTGCACCGTGGCGTCCGCGAAGATGACGACGTCGTGCTCCGCGATCAGCGCGGCGTCCTCGACCTGAAGCTGGTAGTCGGTCTCGACCGTGACGCCCGCCACGCCCGCCTGGGCGATGCGGTCCGCCAGCGCCGGTCCGAGGCCGTCGTCCAGACGACCGGGGTTGCCGTAGCCCAGCAGCAGGGTGCGGGGGACGCTAGCCGACATCCGCCGTGTCCTTCCCCTTGCGATCGATCAAGGTGCCTTCCGCGTCCACCAACTCCACGACGAGGGGCATGCGTCCCATGGCATGCGTGGCACAACTCAGACACGGGTCGTAGGCGCGAATCGCGACCTCCACGTGATTGAGCAGCCCCTCGGTGATCTCCTTGCCGGAGAGGTACTCGCGCGCGACGCCCTCGACGGCGCGGTTCATCGGTACGTTGTTGCTCGTCGTCGAGACGATGAGGTTGGCCTGCTCGACGAGGTCGTCCTCCCCCACCTTGTAGTGGTGGAACAGCGTCCCGCGCGGCGCCTCGAGGATGGCCACGGCCTCACGACGGCCCTTGCCCTTGGTCACGAGGTTCTCGCCCTGCAGGTCCGTGTCGTGGAGCAGCTCCTTGATCTTCTCGATGGCGTGCACGACCTCGATCATGCGCGCCCAGTGGTACGCCATGGTGATGTTGTTCGGCTTGCCGTCCGTCAAGGACATGAAGTCCACGCGCGCCGCTTCGGCCAGCGGCGTGTCGATGAAGTCACACGTGTTGATGCGTGACAGCGGGCCGACGCGGTACCAGCCGTTCTCGGGGCCGATGGACTTGATGAACGGGAACTTCATGTAGGACCAGGGCTTCACCTCCTCGGCGATGTAGTCCAGGTAGTCCTGCTGGTCGACGCCGTCGAAGATGACGTTGCCGTCCTTGTCGACCGCACGCAGCACGCCGTCGTAGAGGTCCATGGCGCCGTCGGCGCGCACCAGGCTCATGTGGTTGCTGTCGAAGGAACCGAAGCCGGCCACGCTGTCGAGGTTGTCGACCGTGTAGTCCTTCGCGATCTTCAGCGCGCCCTCGGCCCACGCGACCATCTGATCCAGATCGGCCAGCAGGAAGTCGCGCTCGTCGGTCGACAGGTTCTTGTTGATGCCGCCCGGGATCGCGCCCGTGCCGTGCACCTTCTTGCCGGCGGTCAGGCGGATGACTTCCTGACCGTACTTGCGCATCAGGATGCCCTGCTTCGCAAGCTCGGGATGCGCCGCCGCCACGCCCAGCACGTGGCGCTGGGCGACGTCGGAGCCGAAGCCGAACAGGAGGTCGGGAGAGGCGAGGTGGAAGAAGTGCAGCGCGTGCGACTGGAACATCTGCCCGTAGTGCATCAGCCGCCGCATCTTCTCGGCGGTGGGCGTGAGGTTCTCGCCGCCGACGATGCGATCCACGGCCTTGGCCGCGCACAGGTGATGGCTGACCGGGCAGATGCCGCACAGCCGCTGGACGGCGACCGGCATCTCCCAGAAGGGACGCCCCTGGATGAAGCGCTCGAAGCCACGGAACTCCACGATGTGCAGCCTGGCCTGTTGCACTTCGCCCTGCTCGTCGAGCAGGATCGTGACCTTGCCATGGCCCTCGACACGCGTCACGGGCTCGATGACGACCCGCTTCATGCCATTGCTGGTTGTGACCACGCTCACTCTCCCGTCCTGCGACTCAGTCGTACTTGATCAGTTCGTAGGGAAGCTGCACGGGCTCGTCCGCCAGCAGCGCATTGAGGGCCGCCCACAGCGTGTCCGCCGACGGCGGACATCCGGGGAGGTGGTAGTCCACCTTCACGACCTCGTGGGCCGGGTAGACCTTGTTCAGGAGCAGCGGGATCTCCGGATCGTTCGGGATCTCGCCCGAGGGGTTGTGCACGGAGGGGCCGTGCACGTAGGCCTCTTCCAAGCACTCCTGCAGCGGGACGAGATTGCGCAAGGCGGGCAGCCCACCCGTCGTGGCGCAGTCGCCCACGGAGACGAGGATGTCGCAGTTCCTGCGGAACTCGCGCAGGACCTCGACGTTCTCCTCGTTGGCGCAGCCGCCCTCGATCAGGCCGACCCGGCAGCGCTGACTGATGTGCTTGATGTCGTCGATCGGCGACCGATCGAAGTCCACCAGCTCGGCCAGGGCGAGGATCCGCTCGTCGATGTCGAGCAGCGACATGTGGCAGCCGAAGCAGCCGCACAGGGACGTCGTGGCGATACGCGGCTTGGCCATCTCAGTTCTCCTCGCCGTTCTCGATGTCCGAGCCGATCGGCTCGTGGTCGTAGCGCCTCGCGCCGATCGGCGTGGTGTAGCCCACACGCTTCTTCAGCAGCGCCCCGACGGGGCACGCCTCGACCGCTGCGTCGCTCACCTCGGCATCGGAGTCCGCAAGGCGGGTCCCGGTGCGGACGGCAACCCGCTTGTGGGCGCCCCGGCCGACGAAGTCGAACACCTGCTTGCCGTCGACGTCGCGCGAGGTGCGAATGCAGCGCGCGCAGAGGATGCAGCGATTGTGATCGACCAGGATGTCCGGATGCGACGCGTCCACGTCGCGCTTGGGGAAGAGGAACGGGAAGCGCGGGACGTCGATGCCCATGCGGTAGCCGAGCGCCTGCAGCTCGCAGCCGCCGCTCTTCTCACAGAACATGCAGAAGTGGTTGCCCTCGACGAACATCATCTCGACGAGGGTCTTACGGAAGTCCCGCAGCTTCTCCGTGTCGTTCTGCACGATCATGCCGGGCATCACCGGCTGGGTGCACGCCGAGCACGGACGACCATTGGCCGTCACGGTGCATACGCGGCAGCCCCCGAAGGCGTCGAGGCCCGGCTTGTGGCACAGGCGCGGGATGTAGACGCCGGCGGCGTCTGCGGCCTCGATGATCGTCTGTCCGACGGCGGCCGTGATCTCGGCGCCGTCGATCGTGATCGTCACCTGGGTGCTCACTGCGGGCCTCCCTTCCCGTTCGTTGCCGCCTCGGGATGGCCGCCGCGAATCGCCCTCGCCTCGCTGAGGGACGCCTCCAGATCGAAGGAGCGCCGATAGCCGTCGCTGTCGACCTTGTTGCAGCCCGCGTAGAGCGCCGGGAAGTTCTCGAGCGTCGACAAGACGGGATTGGGCGCCGTCTGTCCAAGGCCGCAGCGGCTCATGGCCTTCATCATCGTGCCCATCTCCTCGAAGCGCTCGATGTCGAGCGGCTCGCAGAGATCGGCGCGTACGCGATCTACGGCTTCCTTGAGGAGCACGGTGCCGACCCGGCACGGCGTGCAGTAGCCGCAGCTCTCATCCTCGAAGAACTCGAGGAAGCCGCTCACGACCTCCAGCAAGTCCCGCCCGGGGCCGAACGTCATGATCGAGCCGCCGGTCGCGAGATCATCGAAGCAGATCTGGCGGTCGTAGTGCTCGGGCCCCACCATCTGGCCCGACGGGCCTCCGACCTGAACCGCGATGGCGTCATCCGCGTCGCACAGCGCGAGCACCTCGCGCAGCGTTGTGCCGAACGGCAGCTCGTAGACCCCGGGGCGACGGCAATCACCGGAGATGCTCAGCAGCTTCGTCCCCGAGCTCTGCTTCGTGCCGTACTGACTGAAGGCGGCCGCGCCCTCCTCCATGATCTTCGTCACGCAGCAGAGCGTCTCGACGTTGTTCACGCTGGTGGGACGACCCAGGTAGCCGTGCTGGGCCGGGAACGGCGGACGGTTCTTGGGGTCGCCGCGCGTGCCCTCGCACGAGCTGATCAGCGCCGTCTCCTCGCCACACACATACGCTCCGGCGCCCATCTGGATGCGGATGTCGAAGGAGACGTCGTCCCGTCCGAGGATGCCGTCGCCCAACAGGCCGTCCTCGCGCCGCTTCTGCAGGACGTCCTCCAAGAAGGCCCGCAAGTAGGCGTACTCGGCGCGCAGGTAGAGGATGCCCTCCTGGGCACCGATCGCGTAGCCGGCGATGGTCATGCCTGCGAAGACCCGATCGGGGTACTCCGTCAGCAGGATCCGGTCCTTGAAGGTGCCCGGCTCGCCCTCGTCCGCGTTGCAGATGACGACCTTCTGCTCGCCGTCCGCGGCACGCGTGAACTCCCACTTCATGCCGCATGGGAAGCCCGCGCCGCCCCGCCCCCGCAGGCGGGCCGCCTTGACGGCGCGGATGACTTCCACCGGACGAAGCGACAGGGCCTTGCGGATGGCCCCGCAGCGATTGATGGCGCTCAGGAGCACGAGCGGCTCCGTCTGGATGTTGTTGTGCACCATGGACCGCACCAGGTCGTGGGCATTGTTGCCGCGGCCGTAGGTGCGCACGAGGCGGTTCGGATCCATGTGCTCACGCAGTTCGCGCACGATCTCGCGCGCTCGATCGGAGTTGAGCCGTGTCACGACCACGTCGTTGATGAGGGCGGCCGGGGCCTGGTCGCTCATGCCGATGCATGCTGTGCGCTCGAGCGTGATGTTGCCGTCCGAGGTCGTCTCGCCGACCTCGATTCCAAGTTCCTCACGAAAGACGGCAAGCACGCGATCGTAGCCGTGCATGCGGTCGATCACGTCGTCGCAGAGGCGGATGATGACGCGCCCCTGCTTTTCGCGCGAGAGGAACGCGTAGAAGGAGACCAGACTCTCCACGGTCACCCGCGGCAGGTGCAGCACCTGCGCAATGACGTCGACGGCCTCGTCGGACACACAGCGGTACTTCTCCTGCACCGCCCTTGCGACGTCGAGAAGGCGCGTCGGGTCGTTGTCGAAGGACTTGCAGATCTTGCGCACTGCACTATCGAGAAGCGTGCTCATGGGGTGGATCTCTGCGCGCATCGCGCGCCGCATTCGGGCTGCGAACTGTGCGTGCTGCGACCTCCCCGGAAGGGGTGGGAGCGCGTCGTTCGACGAGCCTGGAAGACCGTGTACATGCCTCGTGGCTGCTACGTTCTGCCGAGTGATTCGGCGCCATGAACCTACGCCCGCTGGCGTGCGGCCCAAGGGGAATCGGACTCGGAATCAGGACGAAATCGCACGTCGTTCTTGGCGACAATCGAAGCAGGTCGAGCGGTCGGAACCGCGCGCGTCGCTAGCAGATACGTGGCAGATCTTCGCCGTAGGGCTTCTGTACGATGCGGCGTCCGCCGACGTAGGTGAACAAGTCGCAGAGGCCGTCACGCACCTCGCCCACGTGCCCTATCACAGCCGCTTCGCGGCCGTAGGCGTGGCCTCGCAGCACGTCGAGTGCACGCTGCTCATGCTCGGCGGGAACGACCGCGACGACCTTGCCCTCGTTCGCCACGTTCAGCGGGTCGAAGCCCAGCATCTCGGCGGCGTACTGCGTAGCAGCACGCACCGGGATCGACTCCTGGTCCAACGTGACGTGGAAGCCCGAGCCCGCGGCGAGATCGGCCACGACACCGGCCAGACCGCCGCGCGTCGCGTCGCGCAGGAAGCGGGTCTGCGGCACCTGCTCCAAGAGGTCGCCGATGAGTCCACCCAGCGGCGCGACGTCGCTGGCGAGGTCGCTCTCGATCTGGGAGCCGCCCTCGCGCTGCAGCATCACGGCCATGCCGTGGTCGGCGATGGTCCCATTGATGAGGAGCGCGTCTCCCGGCCGACAGCGTGCCGCGCCGAGTTCGAGGCCCGCGCGCAATGCGCCGACGCCCGCCGTGTTGATGTACAGCCCGTCGGCCTGCCCGCGAGCGACGACCTTCGTGTCGCCGGTGACGATCCGCACACCCGCCTCCTCAGCGGTCGCCGCCACGCTATCCAGCACGCGCCGCAGGACCTCCAAGTCGAGCCCCTCCTCCAAGATGAGCCCCAGCGAGAGCCAACTCGGCCGCGCCCCGCAGACGGCGAGGTCGTTGACCGTCCCGCATACGGCCAGCTTGCCGATGTTGCCCCCGGGGAACTCCAGCGGCTGCACGACGTAGCTGTCGGTCGTGAAGGCCACGGGCCCGTCCGTCGGCAGCAGCGCGCTGTCATCCATCGGGTCCAGCAGGGGATTGCCCAGGCGCGGCATGACCGTCTCGCGCAGGAGCGTCTCCGTGAGTTGGCCACCACCGCCATGGGCGAGGACGACGCGCTTGCCGTGCGGATCGAGCGGCGCGCTCATGCCCCGGCCCCCTTGCGCATCTCGTGCCGGCGGTACTTGAACCAGGCCTGGCAGGTGCCCTCGGAGCTGACCATGCAGGGACCGATCGGCGTCACAGGCGTGCAGGCTGTGCCGAACAGCCCGCAGTCCAGCGGCTCGCACTGGCCGGTGATGACCTCACCGCAGCGACAGCCGGGCGGGTCGTCGTCTTCACCGAGCACGATGTCGAAGCGCGCGAGGGCGTCGAACGGGGCGAGTTCGGGGCGCAGATCCAAGCCGCTCTCCGGCATCACCCCCAGCGCCCGCCACGCGGAGTCGCCGGGCTGGAACACGCGCTCGATCAGGGCCATGGCGTGCGGCTGCGGCTGGCTGCCCACGACCGTCGGATAGAGATTCTCGAGGCGGGCCTCCCCGGCCACCACCTGACGCGCCAGGTGCAGGATCCCCTCCATCATCTGCAACGCCTCGAAGCCGGCGATGACGCAGGGGCTCCCGTGGCTATCCACCACGGGGCGGTAGGCCTCGGCCCCGATGATCACGCTGACGTGGCCGGGGCAGAGGAAGCCGTCGACGGCGAGGTTGGGGTCGGCGAGCAGCGTCTGCATCGCAGGGAGCACGAGCTTGTGCGCCGCCAGAACGGTGAAGTTGCCCAGTCCGCGGGTCTGGGCGGCCAGGACCGCAGCCGCCGTGGCCGGCGCCGTGGTCTCGAAGCCGACGGCGGCGAAGACCACCTCGCGATCGGGCTCCGCCGCCGCGATCTCCACGGCCTCCATGGAGCTCGTGACGACGCGCACGTCGGCGCCCTCGCTACGGGCCAGCTCCAGGGATCCGCCGGCCCCGGTCACGCGCAGCATGTCGCCGTAGGTGGTCAGGGTGACGCCCTCACGCCGCCCCAGGTCGATGAGGGCGTCGATGTAGCGCTGGGCGGTCACACAGACGGGACAGCCGGGCCCGCTGATGAGCTTGACGCCCTCGGGCATCAGCGAGTGGACTCCGCTGCGGAAGGCGCTGACGGTGTGCGTACCGCACACCTCCATGAACCTCAGCAGGCCTCCGCCGGCGGCCCGATGCGCTGAGACCACATCGGTCAACGCAGCGGTGAGTCGCGCCATGGCCTCACGCGGCGTCGGCGCGTCGCCCGCAGTCATCGGCTCTCGTCCTGCGCCTTCTCAGCCATCTCGTCAAAGAGGCGGAAGGTCTCCTGGGCGTCTTCCTCGGAGACCTGCTGGATCGCAAAGCCGGCATGGACCAAGACCCAGTCGCCGACGAGCGCGTCGGGGGTAAGGAGCAGGCTCGTGCGCATGCGCGACTCGCCAAGCTGGACCCAGCCATCGTCGCCTGCGCGCTCCAGGATCTGTGCGGGTAGGGCAAGACACATGGGCTAGGCCTCCACGCTCGCAGCCAGGCGCGCGGCGGCGACGGCCGCCTGCCCGTAGGCGATGCCCCCATCCGTCGGAGGAACTTCGCCGTGGAGCAGCACGTCGTAGTCGTCGCGGACCAATCTCCGAACCAGGCGCTCCGTGAGGAGCGCGTTGCAGAATACGCCCCCGCTCAGGCCGACCGTCCGGATTCCGGTCCGTTCGGAAGCCGCCCTTACCGCCCGTGCCAAGCCGTCCGCCAGGGCGTCATGCAGCAGCCACGCACTGGCCCCCGTGTCCTCGCCGGCGGCTTCCCGAGCGAGCAGCGCCGTCAGGAGCGGACGCGTATCCAGCTCGATCAGCCCGCCCCGGCCCGCGCCGATCGCGAGTACGCCGTCACCGGCGGGATGCTCCTCGGACAGCTCGGCCAAGGACTCCAGGCGCATGCCGCTCATGGCCTCGTGGTGGTTGTAGTCGCACACGCCGAGCAGCGCCGCGGCCGCGTCGAAGAGGCGCCCCATGCCGGAGCTGGGCGGGCAGTTCATGTCGCGCGCGAGCATCGTGAGGACCGCCGCCCGGCGCTGATCATCCGGCAACGCCACGGCGGCCAGGGGATGCGCCGCGGCCTCCGCTCCCAGCAGATCGACGAGCCAAGCCAGGGCGCAGCGGCCGGTCTCGCGTGCGGCGGCATCGCCACCGGGTAGACGCAGTGGCCGCAGCCGGCCGACCCGCTCGGCGGAGACGAGGTCGCCGACCAGGATCTCGCCCCCCCACGCCTCGCCGTCCGAGCCGTGGCCGACGCCGTCGCAGATCACGCCGATCGTGGGCTCGCGCCGCCCGTGCTCTGCCATCACGGCGGCGAGGTGCGCGTGGTGGTGCTGCACCTCGATGAGCAGCACGCCAAGCGCCTGCGCCCTGCGCCGGGCCCACTGCTGCGAGGCGTAGCCCGGGTGGGCATCGCACGCGATCCATGCAGGCTGGAGGTCGAAGAGGCGCTCGAGGTCTTGGATCGTGCGCTCGAAGCGCTGCCACGCCAGCGTGTAGCCGAGGTCGCCCAGGTGCTGGCTGAGCACGGCCGCCGCGCCGCGCACCAGGGCCACCGTGTTCTTGAGTTCTCCGCCGACGCAGAGACCGGGCTCCGCTGCGGGGACGGGCAAGGGCAGCGGCAGAGGCACCTGGCCGCGCGCGCGGCGGATCGGCACGCAGCCTGCGGCCCCGTCGACGTAGATCGAGTCGTCGACCGCGCGCTCGATCGCACGGTCGTGTACGAGAAACCCGTCGCAGAAGGCACCCAGGCGGCGCACCTCGTCGTCGTCGGTCAACAGCGGATCGTCGGACGCGTTGGCGCTGGTCATCACGAGCGGACCGCAGCCCGCGTCGAACAACAGGTGCTGCAGCGGGGTGTAGGGCAGCATGAGACCCAGGCGGTGACTGCCCGGCGCCACGCCGTCGGCGACCCGCGCCGCATCGCGGCGGCGCGCCAGGACGATCGGACGGTCCGGCGCCTGCATGCGCCGCGCGGCCTCCGGCGAGAGATCCACCATCTCGCGGGCCGCGGCCAGGTCGGCCACCATGACGGCGAAGGGCTTGTGGTCCCTGCGCTTGCCGGCACGCAGGCGGGCGACGGCGTCGTCGTCCGTCGCGTCGGCGACCAGGTGGTAGCCGCCGAGACCCTTCACGGCGTACACGCCCCCACCTCCGATCGAGAGCGCGGCGCTCCACACAGGGTCGTCGGTGCAGCTGGCTCCGCCGGCGGAGACGAGCCGCACCTGCGGCCCGCAGTTCGGGCAGCAGGTCGGCTGCGCGTGGAAGCGGCGATCGCCCGGGTCCTCGTACTCCGCGGCGCAGCGCGCGCACATCGGGAACGGCGCCATGGTCGTGAGCGGCCGGTCGTAGGGCAGGTCGCGCACGATGGTGTAGCGCGGTCCGCAGTTCGTGCAGTTGATCAGGGCGTGCCGCCAGCGGCGGTCGCCGTCGTCGCGCATCTCGCGCAGGCAGTCTTCGCACGTGGCTGCATCCACCGTCACGCGACCGCGCTCGCCGGGCGCGTGGTCGCTCGCGATGATGCGGAACGGCTCTCCGTCGTCTGCGGGCACGCACTCGTCGATGCAGGTGATGTCGTCGACACGCGCGAGC
>JAHEIK010000026.1:1300-7079 GCA_024639415.1 Planctomycetota bacterium | reverse complement strand
CGCGCGAGCGCGGGCGCCTCCTCGCGCACGCGCCGCTCGAGCTCGTCGAGCTGGAAGGCCGGGCCCTGCGCCACGATGGTCACACCGGCGGGATCGTTGCGCACGGTGCCGGCGAGTTCGAGCTCGCTCGCTTCGCGGTAGACGAACGGGCGGAAGCCCACCCCCTGCACCTGGCCGCGCACACGCCACGTGCGCTGGACGTCGTCGGGGTAGGCGCGCTCGCTCACGCGTGCAAGCTACCGAGATTCACGGTCCGTGCCGCGCTTGGGCGTCGCCGTCGCGCCAGTCCTCGACGGTGAGTGCCCAGCGCTCGTGATCGCGCCACGCCCCGGTCACCTTCAGGTAGCGGGGCGAATAGCCCTCTTGCCGGAAGCCCGCCGCACGCACGAGAGCGATCGAGGCCTCGTTGCCCGGTTGGATGTTCGCTTCGACGCGGTGCAGCCGTTCGGCCTCGAAGACGTAGCGCAGGACGGCCGCGAGCGCGTCGCTCATGTAGCCCCGACGCGCGTGGGCTGCTCCGATCCAGTAGCCGAGAGACGCGCTCTGGAACGCGCCACGCACGATCTCGTTGACGTTCATGGTTCCCAGGAGCTCGCGGTCCCGGATGCGGTGCACCAGCAGCTTCTGGCTCCTGCCGGTGGCGTTGGCTCCGAGGATGCTGTCGAACCAGCGCGTGCCGTTCGGGTCGTCCAATGCCGCGGGGTCCAAGACCCAGCGCCTCAGGTGCTCGCCGCTCGCCAGGACGAGCCGGCAGAAGGCGTCCCGGTCCATCTCGTTCGGCAGGCGTAGGTTGACGCGCTCGCCCAGAGCGACGGCGTCCGGCGGCACTTCGTAGGGCCCTTCGTTCATGAGCGCAGTCTATCGTCCCACGCCGTACCGAGGCGGAGGCTAGACTCCGGCCATGCGTCACACCGCTCTCGTCCTGGCCGCCGTGCTACTGCTGACCATCCCGGCCTACGCCAAGGAGCCCAAGGTCGGTGCGCTGCATCCGGAACTCCGGCTGCCGACGATCGACGGCGAGCAGACGATCAGCCTGCGCTCGCTGCAGGGCAAGCGCGTGCTGCTGCTGCAGTTCGCCTCGTGGTGAGCAGGCTGCCGCAAGCACGTGCCGGTCTGGCACGAGAAGACGAAGAAGCTGCGCGCGAGCGGCAAACTCACCGTCCTCGGCATCACGCAGGAGCAGCATCCCGACCGCTGCCTGCTCTTCGCGCGCTGGAAGAAGTTCGACTGGCCCATCCTCTGGGATCCTTTCAACGTCACCGGCACGCAGGTCGTCCCGCGCGCGACGCTCATCGACGAACACGGTGTCGTGCGCTCGCTGCGTGCAGACCCGAACTCGCTCGAGAGCGACTTCCTCGCCAAGGACTTCCCCGCACCGGAACTCGACGAGAAGCTCCCGAAGGGCAGCGGCGAGGAACTGATCGAGGCGCTGCTCACGAAGAAGGGCACGCCGAAGGCCGCCTACTACGATGCCCTCTCTGCGCTCCTGTGGAACAGCGGCAACGGCGACACGGCCATGAAGGCGCTCGAGGGCTACGCGCGGCGGGCCTCGCGGGACGCGGCGGCGCAGTGGCGCCTGGGCGTGGCCTACCGCATGCGCTACGACTCGGCCGAGCGTCACGAGGGCGACTTCCAGGCCGCGCTCGACCAGTGGGGCAAGGGACTGGCACTGAACCCGAGCCAGTACATCTACCGGCGGCGCATCCAGCAGTACGGCCCGCGCCTGGACAAGCCCTACCCCTTCTATCCCTGGATCGCGGAAGCCACGAAGGCACTGGAGGGGCGCGGCCAGGAAGTCCCCGCGCTGCGCGCGCCGCTGAGCGGCGCCGAGCGCACGTCGGCGGGGCGCATCGACGCAGCCAAGGGTGAGGAGGAACCCGACCCGAGCGGCGCCATCGCGGCGCAGAAGGGCCTGCTCGAACTGGAAGCCAGCGTGGCGTGGAGCACGCCCGGCCGCCGCAGCCGTGGGGACGGCGCACGGGTGCACCTCGTGCTGCGCCCCACGGGCAACCGCGTCCTCCTGTGGGACGCTGAAGCCGGCCCGGTGACCGTCTGGCTCGAGCTGCCGAAGGGTTGGACGACGGAGAACCGGTTGCTGGAGTACGAACTGCAGGGCACGGACAAGGCGGAAGAGCAGGTCGTGCTCGACTTCGAGGTCGCATTCCCCGGCGGCAAGGCAGCGACGGGGACCATCCGCGGCTACGCGCTCTACTACGCGTGCCTCGACGGCCCGGGCGAGTGCCGCTACCTGCGCCACGACTTCGAGGTGGTCGTTCCCAAGCGACCCTGAGCGTCCCATGGCGCCCGAAGCCCGCTAGACTCCCCCCCGTGCTCCGCCTCCGCCCCCTCCTGATCCTCGTGCTCCTGCTCGCCTGTGGGCTGCCGCAGGCGCGGGCCGCCGAAGAGCGCCCGCGCCGTCTCGCTGTGCCGGCCGATCTCGTGAGCCGTGGCACGGACACGTGGTACGGGATCTACTTCGGCAGCACCAAGGTCGGCTGGGCGCTCAAGCAGCTCGGCCCGCTGCGCAAGGGAGGCGAGACCTTCCTGCGCAGCCGCTACCTGCTCCACATGCGCACGCGCTCGGGCAAGAAGCTCAAGACGACGCACATCGAGCGGCGCAAGATCTACGACCTGGCAGCGCCTCATGCACTGCGCGGGGCAAGCTCCACCACGCGCCGCGGCGACTTCGTGAAGCGCGTCGTCGTTAGCAGGCGCGGCGGCCGGCTCAGCGCCGAGATCCAGGAGGCCGAGGATCGCCGCCGCCTGGTGATCGAAGGCGTCCACCCCACGTTCGCCGATGAGACGACGCCCACCGCGTGGTTCCGCGCCGGGCGCCGGGTCGGCGACAGCCTGCGCTACCGGACGCTGGACCTCTCCAAGCTGCGGGTTGGAGCGAACGAACTGCGCATCACCGGCGTGAACGCCGCCCCCGCGCGCTCCTATGCGGCAGACCTCCTTACCGCCGGGGGCGACAAGGACCGGGTGCGCTACGACGCCCGCGGGATCATGCAGTCGACGAAGATGATGGGATTGCTCGAGATCCGGCGCGAGCCGCGCGAGCAGGCGCAGCGTCTCGATGCGGCCGTCGACCCGTCCGAGCACGGCGACGCGACGATCAACCGGCGCCTGGGCAAGGCCGAGGACATCCGCAACATGATCGTGCGCGTGCGGGGCCAGGGCGCGGAGAGCATCCGCAGCGCGCCGGGCCAGGCGGCGTCCTACGACGCGCGCACGCAGACACTCACGCTGCGTATCGGACCCGACGTCGCACCGCCGGTCCGTGCGACGCAGGCGGAGATGCGACTCGCCCTGGCGGAAGACGCCACCTACCCCATCCGACACCGGGTCGTGCAGGCGCTGGCCAAGGAGATGGCCGCGAAGGGCCGCACGCCGCGCGAGAAGGTGCAGGCGCTCGTGGAGTTCGTGCAGGAGTTCGTGATCGACAGCCACACGGTCGATCCGCTGACCGTGCTCGACATCCTTGCGGATCAGCGTGGCGACTGCAACGAGCACGCACTGCTCTTCACGACCCTGGCACGCGCGGCGGGCTTTCCGGCTCGCGAGGTGTACGGACTGATCTACAAGAACGACCAGAAGCGCCTGTTCGGCCGCCACGTCTGGAACGAGGTGGTGATCGACGGCGTGTGGGTGCCCGTGGACACGCTGTGGGGCGAGATGACGGTGAGTGGCGCGCACGTGCGCCTCGGCGCGAAGGACATCGGGCCCGACCTGCGCCTCGCGCTGGCCGGCGCCCGCATGGAAGTCGTGTCGCTGCAGAGGGCGGACGCCGACGACTGACACCAGGGGATGCACAGCATCCTCCCGAAGCGAAGGAAGCCAGCCATGAACCAGCCGAAGCTCCTCCTCGTGGCGCTCGCGATCGGTACTGCCGCCCTCGCCTGGGCGGGCGCCGCGCCCGAAACCATCGCATGGGCAGAAGAACCCCCGGTCGGTGCGCCTCCGGTCGCCCCCGCGCCGGCCCCCGGGAAGGCTGCACCGGTCAAGCGCAAGCTGCCCATCGAGAAGGCAGAGCTCGACTGGTACGGCGTCTACATGGATGGCAACAAGGTCGGTTACGCACGCATCTCGTACGAGCCGATCCAACGCGCAGGCAAGACGCTGCTGCGCTCGCACTACCGGGTGCACCTGAGCATGAAGGCGCTGGGCTCGACCAAGGACATGGCGATCGAGCAGGAGATCCTGTACGCCTCCACACCGCCCTACGCTGCGGTCGAGGCCTGGAACGTGCAGAAGCAGGGGGCCTTTGCGCAGCGCGTCGAACTTCGGGGCAAGCCCGGCGCGTTCAAGGCGCGCATCACTGCGGGCGGCCAGTCGCGCGAGCTCAAGCTCGACGAAGACCCGGTCACCTTTCTCGAAGAGATCAGGCCCTACGTCTGGTTCCGCGAGGCGCGCAAGGTCGGCGAGAAGGTGACCTACCGCTCCTTCGACCTCGCCGACCTCAACCACGACGACGAGACCCTGACCGTGACCAAGGTCGAGAAGACGGTCGTCGACGGCGTGCCGCTCACCTACTACGTCGCGGAGCAGCGCTCGAAGAAGGACGGTTCCAGCGGCACCATGCGCGTCAGCGGCAAGGGCAAGCTGCTCTCGGTGCAGATGATGGGCGGCTCCATGGAGGTGCGCCTCGAGCCGGAAGCCGTCGCGAAGCAGCCGGGCAAGCCGGTCGACATCTTCGTGTCGCGCATGGCGCGCATCGACAAGCCGTTGGGCAAGCAGAGCGACATCGTGGAGATGGTGGTCGAGGTGCGCGGCCCGGGGATCGAGCACATCAAGGACGGCCCGCGTCAGCGCGCCTCCTACGACGCCGAGGCCAAGGTCCTCACGCTGCGTCTGGGGGCGGCGCACGACCCCAAGGTGCAGGCGACGGCGGAGGAACTCCGCGAGTGCCTCGCCGAGGACGCGGGGCACCCCACCCGGGAGCCGGCCATCGTCAAGCTGGCCCAGCGTGCGATCGGCGACGCGAAGACCGATCGCGTCAAGGTGAAGCGTCTCGTCGCCTTCGTCGACAAGTTCATCGAGGACAGCTACAGCGCGGAGCCGCTCTCTGTGCTGGACATCGTGAAGGTGCGCAAGGGCGACTGCACCGAGCACTCGGCTCTGTTCACCACACTGGCGCGCGCCGTGGGCGTGCCGGCGCGCCAGGTAGGCGGGCTCATGTACGTCGGCGACGAGCTACGGATCGCCGGCGCCTACGGCTTCGGCGGCCACGCGTGGAACGAGGTCGTGCTGGACGGCATCTGGGTGCCGGTGGATGCGACGTGGGGCCAGGTGGAGATCGACGCGACGCACATTCGCCAGAATGCGGAGGATCGCGACAGGGACGCCTCCGCCGCGCTGAGCGGCGCACGGATCAAGCTGATCTCGATCAAGCGGAAGTAGGGGCCTTGGGAGGCTGCCGCGCGGCGGCGGCCGAGTCTTGGCCCGACCAGTCCGTTCTCGCAAGGCGCCCACGACAAGGCATGGGCCGGGTCAAGACTCGTCGCCCTGCGCCAAAGCTCAGGGCTCCTCCCATGACCCCTACGGGCCCACCTCACGCTCTCACACGACGCCCCCGTGGGCGTGGACGTCGACGTGCGCGGTACGCCGTAGGGGCGGCCGGCAGAACGGCGGACGGGCAACGGGCACGCCGGGAACGGGAACGGGAACGGAGACGGGAACGGGGGCCCGCGAGTACCATCCGCGGCCGTGACCGACCTCATCCAATGGCTGAACGGCATTCCGCTGGCCGGGCTCATGCTCGTCGTGGCGCTCGGCTTCA
>JAHEIK010000026.1:0-1200 GCA_024639415.1 Planctomycetota bacterium | reverse complement strand
AACGGGAACGGAGACGGGAACGGGGGCCCGCGAGTACCATCCGCGGCCGTGACCGACCTCATCCAATGGCTGAACGGCATTCCGCTGGCCGGGCTCATGCTCGTCGTGGCGCTCGGCTTCAGCCTCGGCAGCCTGTCCTGGCGCGGTCTCTCCCTCGGCCCCGCGGGGGGCACGATCTTGATCGCCCTCCTCCTGGGTCGGGCGGGCCTCAGCTTCACCGCGCTGTACGGCAGCGAGTCCCCGCTGCTGACGGTCGGCGACTTCGGCTTTGCCCTCTTCATCTACTCCGTGGGCTTCGAGGCCGGTCCGCGCTTCTTCGCGAGCCTGTTCGGCGGCCCCGGCTGGCGCTTCGTCCTCGTCGGGGTCGTCGTCAACGTGGCGGCCCTGCTCTTGGCCGTCGTGTTCAGCCGCCTGTTCACGCTGGACGATGCGATCGCCGCCGGCCTGCTCTCCGGCGCGCTCACGAGCCCACCGACGTACGCGGCCGCGGAAGCCGTCTGCAGCGACCCCACGGCCCTCGCCGTGAGCTTCGCACTCACCTACCCGATCGGACTGGCCGGCGTGGTGCTCCTGGTGCAGTTCCTCCCCCGCCTGATGGGCGACGACCTGACCAAGGGCATCGAGGACGCAGAGGACACCGCAGGCAATCTGAGCGCGCGTAGCGCGGTGCTCACACGCGCGTTCGACGTGCAGCAGGCAGGCGTCCAGGGCCGGCCGCTGCGTGACCTCGATCTGACGCACAGGACCGGCTGCTACATCACGCGTCTGCACCGCGGCGTCGACGTGGAGCACGTGCACGCCGACACGGTCCTCGCGGCCGGCGACCACATCCTGGTCAAGGGCACGTTCCAGGAGCTGTCGGCCTTCGAAGCCCTGGTCGGACCCGAGGTCTACGACGAGGAACTGCGCAAGCGCATGCGCGAGCCCGTGAAGATCCGCGTGCTCCACCGGGCCGTCGTAGGCAAGACCCTGGCCGAGCTGCAGATCACCCGGCGCTTCCAATCGCTGATCGGATCGGTGGAGCGCGGAGGTGTGGCCATCGACCCGACGGCCGAACTGCGCCTCGAGCGCGGGGACGTCGTCTACGTGGTGGGCCGGCGGGCGAACGTCCGCAAGGTGGCAGCGCTGCTCGGCCGCTTCGTCCATGCCTCGGATCGCACCGACATCGCGGTCTACGCAGGCGGCATCTTCCTCGGCCTG
>JAHEIK010000025.1 GCA_024639415.1 Planctomycetota bacterium | reverse complement strand
GACCACGGGCGAGCGCCCGCTACCCGACGGGCCGGGCGCCGTGAACGCTTCCCTCGACGCCGAAGAAGAGGAGCTGGGCGAGGTCGTACCCGAGCTCGAAGACGACGGTTTGCCGCTCGACAAGATGTCGCTACCGGACTTGCCCGAGCTCGAACTCGACGACGAGGAGCCGCCGAAGAAGAAGGAACTGCCCCCCCCACCGTCGCCGTTCCGTGAGGAGCTGAAGGAAGAGGACGAGCACCCGGAGCCGCCGCAGATGGGCATCATGCCGGGCATGCGCGCCGCGTCGGTCCGCCTGCGCAAGCGGCGCCCCAAGATGCCGAAGGTCGACCTCAAGCGGACCTTCACGAAGGGTGGCGCGGGTTCCGCCAACAAGCACGCAGCAGAGATCGTGCGCGGGCAACTCGGCCGCGGCCGCAGGGGCAAGGGCGCGACGCTCGATGATCTCGAGAAGGACGACATCCTCGTGGTGTCGGGTTCCTTCGATCACATCGACCGCGTCCTCGACGCGCTGCGCATCAAGTACGTCACCAAGTCCCCGTGGACGATCGCGACGGATCGCTCAGAGGACTTCCTGTCGTACAAGTGCGTGTTCTGGAACTGCGGCGAGACGCTGCGCAAGGCACGCATGCTCGGCATCGGTGCGCGTCTCAAGGAGTTCGTGCGGCGCGGCGGGTACCTGTTCACGACGGACTGGGGTGTCGCGAACGTGCTGCCGTTCGCCTTCCCCGGCTACGTGAAGACCAACGGCAACTCCGCCCAGCTACCGGAGATGGTGCTGACGATCGAGCCCGCGCGTTCCGCGCGTCAGCACCCGTTGCTCGAGGGCGTGTTCGTGGGCGGCGCGAAGAGCAAGTGGTGGCTCGAGCAGGCCTCGTTCGACATGGCCGTCGGGCGCAAGGATGCGGTGACCGTCCTCATCGAGTGCCCGATGCTGCGCGACACGTTCAATCGCAGTTCCGCGGTCGCCGCGACGTTCCACTACGGTCGCGGGCGGGTGCTGCACACGATGGGGCACTACTACCAGGAGGCGGGCAACCTCGTGGGAACCATGGCCGCCCACCGCTTGGCGCTGAACTTCGTGTTGATGCGGTTGGATCAAGACAGGAAGCCGCAGCGGTGAGGGCGCCGGGCGGGTATGTAACCCGCCCCTACACCGACTGCCCAACGCCGCGGGCGGGTATGCGGCCCGCCCCTACACCGACTGCCCAACGCCGCGGGCGGGTATGTAACCCGCCCCTACACCGACTGCTCAACGCCGTGGGCGGGTATGCGGCCCGCCCCTACAACGGTTGCTCAACGCCGCGGGCGGGTATGCGGCCCGCCGGTACCCGGGAGTCGGTGTGTAGGGGCGGCATACATTGCCGCCCATCTCCGTCGGACCCGTCAGGTCAGAGCGCCGTCGCGTACACCACCGCCGTCAGCACGTGGACCCCAAGCAGCAGCAGGTACATCATGATCCACGCAGGGTGGTTGCCGCTGCGCTTGGCCAAGCTCTCGGGATCACGAACCAACAGGCGGCCGGTCAACAGCCCGAGCAGCGCAAGGAGCCCGGCAAGTGCCACGAGGTACGCCGGCGCCGGGCTCAACACGCCCAACACGCCAGCCAACGGATAGAGCAGGAAGGGCAGCACGAGGAACCACGCCGTGAAGCGTGCTGCGCGCGCCGGCCCCCAGACGATCGGCAGCGTACGGCAGCCGTGCTCCCGATCGCCCTCTACGTCAGCGAAGTCCTTCGTAACCGCCGCGCCGAACACGAACAGGCCCGCGACGACGCCGAGCGCCCAAGGCTCGACCCCGGTCGGCGGAGCCAGGACGGACCATCCGGCGACGGGCACGAGCGCGCCGCGCGGGATGGCGATCGTCAGCAGCGCACCCCAGGTGCGGCGCTTCGTGCGCAGGGGCGGCGCGCTGTAGAGCCAGGTGGCGAGGACGCCGGCGCACACGCAGACGAAGAACCAAGGACTCGTCAGGTAGCCCGCGAGCAGGCCGACGATGGCGCAAGCATGCCCGAGCAAGACGGCTTCACGCGCGGTGGCCAACCCGGAGGGGATCGGCCGACCAGGCTTGTTGCGCCGATCGATGTCTACGTCGAACGCGTGGTTCCACGCATTGCTTGCGCACGTGACCAGCAAGGCCGAGGCGAACGCCGTAACCAACGTCATGCCGCGTAGCGGCAGCGACGTGACGGAGTGCGCAATCCAAGCACCGCTCGCGACACCCACGGCCGGAGCGAGCAACGTGAACGGGCGCACCAGGCCAGGCAGGGCAGCGGCGCGCATCGAGCACCCCTCTCGCGCGTGGCCGTCGTGCGGCTAGGCCGACTTCACGCAGCGGAAGCCGATGTTCTCGTACTTGTCCTTCGGCAGCGCCTCGAGGCGCATGTCCGTGCGCAGCAGCGCCGACGGGTCGTTGTAGCAGCCGCCCTTGATGACGTGGACGGTCTCCGTGTCGGTCTCGGACGTCAACGTCCACTCCCACACGTTGCCGGCCATCTCGCAGACACCGTACGGACTCGGGCTCTTCGGATGCGCGTTGACCGGATCGGTGTTGCCCTCGGCCGCATCCCGACCGAAGCACGCGTGCTCGTCGGTCGCATCGTCTTCGCCCCAGGGGAACGTGCGGCCGTCCACGCCGCGCGAGGCCTTCTCCCACTGCTCTTCGGTGGGGAGCTGCTTGCCGACCCAGCGGCTGAACTTCTGTGCGTCGGCCAAGCTCACACCGACGACGGGCGCGTCCGGATGACGGAAGCGCTTCTCGTTCCAACCCTTGGGGAAGCGATACCCCGTCGCGCGACAGAACGCTTCGTACTCGCGGTTCGTGACCGGGTACTTGTCGATGTAGAACGCGCCGAGGTTGATCTCGTCCTTGCCTGCACCGAAGAGGAAGCTGCCACTGGGGATGAGCATCATCGGCCCGTGGTCCTCGATCTCCTCGACGAGCACCGGCGCGAGCGTCGGCTCGGCGGCGATCGCCTCGACGCCTTCGACCTCGATGCCGTGCTCTTCGAAGAACTCGTCGAGGTCGAGCAGCCGGTCGTCGACGGCATCCCACGCCTCGCCCGTGAGGGCGCGGTGGCGATCAAGCCAGAGCTTCGCCTGCTTGAAGTACTCGACCTGCTTCTCTTCGATCTCGTAACCGAGCTCGAAGGCGAGGATGCCCAAGTACACGCACTCGGGGTCGTTGCTGTTCTCGGGCTGCTGGAACCAGCTCTGGAGCTGGGCGCAGGTGGCCTCTTCGTCGAGGTCGTCGACACGCAGTCCGTCTACGTACTTGACGTACACGTACTCGTTCAGGGCCCGGATCTGTTCGTCCACGCGTATTCGTCTCCCGGAGCAGCGCCCCGCAACATCGTTCGCGCCCCCAGGTGCTCCCGAACGCTGTGGCCGGGTCCTGCGGGCGAACCCCAGAACATAGGCCCGGCCGTCCGAGCGGTCCATTTGGTCCCGGGCCCTCCACCGGGAGCGAATGCAACAGAGCCATTTGTTCGCATTCTGTTTGTATTCGACATGCACACTTCGCTCAGGCAGGTGTCCACCCCGGGGTAACGGCGTAGCGAGGAGTAGCGGCGCGGGCCGCCTGGCGGGGCGCAGACCCGCGGATCCGAGAATCCGACCAACGCGACCGCAGTTCAGACGTATATACCTATATGACAAGGATTTACGTCATCGGTAAAGGGCGCCCTGGCAGTCCTGGGACCGAAACGCCGAAAGGGTGCTGCAGATACGTGCTTTTTGCGTATCCGAGGCCCTCTGCAGAGCGTCTAGACAGGTAGAGCCCAGTCAATCCGACCCCTGGCGGTCACCTGCTCCCCCGCAGGCCCGCCTGAGCAGCCCAGGGGGACCCAGCCGGAACGGCACTTGCGACACACAAGTCCGTTCAAGGAGCAGAGCCATGAAAGGCAAGATCTTCACCACCGACGAGGCCAACCGCATGTTGCCCCTCGTTTCCCGAATCGCGGATGACATCGTCGCGACATACGCGAACGTCAACTTGGCGCTCCAGGCCTTCGAGGCAGAGAAGGCGGTCGCCGACCACGACGAGTCCCGCCTCCCCCAGCTCCGTCGCTGCGACGAAGAGGTCGCCAATGTCCTGGACCGCTTCCAGGGCCTCATCGAGGAGATCGAAGCCCTCGGCGGCACGGTCAAGGACTACGAGCGCGGCATGATCGACTTCTACGGCGAAGTCGACGGTGAGATCGTCTACCTCTGCTGGCAGCGCGGCGAGGAGCAGATCACCCACTGGCACCGGCTGGACGAGGGCTTCGGCAAGCGCCGGCCCCTCCCCGTCGAGACACCCGCGGCTTGAGGCCTCGAGGATCCTGACCGTCACGGAGTGATTGCCACTTCGCAGGACCACCCCTCGGCCGGGCGCCATGCGCCCGGCCGTGTGCATTCCAGGCCCGAATCCGGGTTTCTCTGTGGTCCAAGCGCCCCGTACCCCGCTTTAGGGGTCGACGGCACCTCCCTATACTCGCCGGGCTTCCGCTGGCGCTCGACGCCGAACTGCGCGGATAGGGAGGTGCACCCTGGACCAGCTCTTCACAGCCGAGAATCTCGAGTGGCGTGACAAGGCTCGCGACGTGGCCGACCGCGTCGTCCGGCCGTTGGCCGCCAAGTACGACCGCCTCCAGGAGTACCCCTGGGAGATCCGCGACGCCCTGGCCGAGGCCGGCCTGTTCGGCACGTGGATTCCGAAGGAGTTCGGTGGCGGCGGTGGCGGCGTCCTCGACCTCTGCCTCGTCGTCGAAGAACTCTCGCGTGCCTGCGGCGGCGTGGGCGTGCTGTTCGCGGTCAACGCGCTCGGCTCGTTCCCGATCCTGCTCTCGGGTACCGACGAGCAGAAGCACAAGTACCTCGAGCCGATCGCCAAGGGCGAGAAGCTGATCGCGTTCGGTCTGTCCGAGCGCCCGGCCGGCAGCGACGCCAGCGGCCTCATCACCAGCGCCGTGGAAGACGGCGACGAGTGGGTGCTCAACGGCTCGAAGAAGTGGACGACCAACGGCGGCGCCGCCGACATCTACAGCGTCTTCGCCGTGACCGACCCGAACTCGAGGAGTCGCCGCATCTCCGCCATCATCGTGGAGAAGGGCGACCCCGGCTTCGAGATCGGTCGGGCCGAAGACAAGATGGGCATCCGCTGCGTGCCGGTCGTCGAGTTGCACTTCGACGGCTGCCGCGTACCGAAGGATCGTCTGCTCGGCGGACGCCCTGGTCTCGGCTTCAAGCACGCCATGATGACGCTCGACCGGGCCCGCCCGGGCGTTGCCGCGCAGGCTGTGGGCCTCGCCGCCGGCGCACTGGAGTACGCCACGGTCTACGCGACGCAGCGCAAGCAGTTCGGCGCGGCCATCTCCAGCTTCCAGATGATCCAGCAGATGCTTGCCGACATGGCCAGCCGGGTCGAAGCCGGACGTCAGCTGGTGCACGCCGCCGCGCGCGCGTGCGACGCCGGCGTACCGCAGCTGACCAAGATGGCTGCCCTGTCCAAGCTCTTTGCTACGGACATGGCGATGCAGGTGACGACCGATGCGGTGCAGATCTTCGGTGGCTACGGCTACATGAAGGACTACCCCATCGAGAAGTTCATGCGCGACGCCAAGATCACGCAGATCTACGAAGGTACGAATCAGGTCCAGCGACTCGTGATCGCTCGCAACCTGATCAAGGAGTCCGGGAAGCTCGACCACCTTTCCGCGTTCATCCCCCTTCCGGACCACCCCAACACCCTCGATGATCAGGCGCGCGCCGAGCGCGCGTCCCCCGGCGCCTAGCGCAGGAGCTCGACGATGGACAACAAACGGCTACGCCTGATCGTGATAGGCGCCATTGCGCTCGCAGTGCTGGGCTTCGGCTATGCGCTCTACTCGGCCATCCAGAAGGAAGACCAGCAGGAGCGCTGGGACGTCCTGGACAAGCTGCGCCGCGACGGCGAGCCCGCGCCGGACGCCGATCCGTTCTTCCAGAACCCGTACGGGGTCTACAACCCCGAGCGACTGGCCTACATCCGACGCCTCGAGACGTTCCTCGACAAGACGGCCAAGGACAGCGACGACGCGCTCGAGCCGCACACGCGCTTCGTCATCGCGAAGACCATCGCCGATCACATCCTCTCGAACCCGGGCATCCTGGATCAGGAGGAGCGTGGCGCCTTCTACGCGAAGGCCGTCGAGCACCTCGAGTCCATCCGCGACGAACACCCCGACTTCCCGCTCAACTGGACCATGCTGAGCGAGGAGGGCTTTCCCTCTCTCACGCGCCAGTTCATCCAGTGGCTCGAGCAGAACCGCGCGTGGGAGAAGGAGCACATGCTGCAGGCCAAGGCGCCCGCAGCCGACGTCCGCGTCGTCATCCGTACGACCCGCGGCGACCTCCTCGTGGGCCTCTACCCCGAGCTGGCCCCCACGTGGACGGCCAACTTCATCGAGCGCGCCGTGGCAGGCGAGTACGACGGGACGTTCTTCATCACGAAGCGCGAGATCGGTGACATCTCCGAGCCCGAAGAACACACCATCCGCGCCGGCGGTGCGATGACCCGTGGCATGGGTGACTTCGACATGGACGGCCACAAGAAGGTCGCCGCGACGAAGCTCCGCTCGGGCGCCCTCCCCGAGGAGTCCCGCAACCGGATTCCCCACCAGCGCGGCATCATGAGCGCCTGGCACGACCCCAGTGACGAGTACGACCACGACGCGCAGTTCATCCTCTGCGCGGCGCCGTCCCCGCTGCTCGACTACAAGTACACGCCCGTCGGCAAGTTGATCGACGGAGACGGCTTCAAGTCCTTCGACACGCTCAAGCGCGTCTTCGAGGGCAAGACCTGGAACGCCGAGAAGACGGTCCGTGACAACGCAGACCTGCGACCCCTCGTCGACTACCTCCAGGCCCCCGTCCAGATCGTGAAGATCCTCGTCTTCCGCGACGGGAGCCTGCAGGCGCCCGAGGCGGCCGCCTCCCCCACCAAGGCCGAGGTGAAGGACAAGGAGCGCGCGCTCTCCTCGATCGAGGTCGACCGCTACGCCAGCGAGGCCCCCAAGCCGCCGGCCAAGGACGACGCGCCGAAGAAGGGCGAAGACGAGCCCAAGGGCGACGACGAAGGCAAGTAATTCGTTTGCACTTTGTTAGTATCGTGGCCGCAGAGGCTGTATACTTGCCGGTGAGGTGCGCTCACTCATGAGCCGCCTGGCCGCGGGAGCGGCGCACCGTTGCGCGCCCCCGGAGCTACGCTGAGCCAACCGTACGGGTTGGAGCGGCGCACGGTTACGCGCCCCGTCGAACATCCGGCTGGCTTGGGCGCCGCAGGCATTGCCGCCGTACGGGTACGCGCCCCGTCGAGCATCCGGCTGGCTTGGGCGCGCACGCGCTGGCCACGTCGAACGGTTTCGCGCCCCGTCGAGCATCAGGCTGGCTTGGGCGCACACGCGCCTCCTCGCCACGCGAGGAGGCTTGGGGCGCCCCTACTCGAGTGCTGACGACTCCCGAGCGGGGGGAAGCGCCGTCACCCTTGCGATCGTGCAGGATGCCCGTAGGGGCGGCCCGATCCCTGAGCTTCGCGAAGGGTGAGGCCCGCCCTCTGGCGTGGACGCGAGGAACACCTCCCCCACCGCCAAACACTGCCCCCGACTCCCGGGAGTCGAACGGAACCTAGCCGGCGCCGAACAGCTCGAGGAGGCGGTCCAGCTCGTTGGCGTCGTGGTAGCCGATCGAGATGGTCCCGCCCTTGCCCCGCGGCTTCAACTGCACGCGGGTCCCGAGGGACTCGCGCATGCGGCTCTCGAGGTCCTTGACGTAGGGGTCTTCCGGCTTGGGCTCTGTGGGACCCTGCCGCTCAGCTTTGGCCAGCTCCTCGATCTTGCGAACCGTGAGGCCATCCCGAGCGGCACGCTGCGCCAGCGCGATGCGGCGCTCCGTGCCGTGGGCCAGGAGGATGGCCCGAGCCTGGCTACCGCTCAGATCCCCGGCCAACACCATGTCCTGGATTACTCCGGGCAGGTCCAGCAGGCGCACGAGGTTCGAGATGCTGGTCCGAGCCTTGCCCACCCGCGCAGCCACCTCGTCCTGAGTGAGGCCGAAGTTGCGCATCATGGCCTTGAGGGCCTTCGCCTTCTCGACGGCGTTGAGGTCCACGCGCTGGAGGTTCTCGACCAGAGCAAGCGTCTGCATTTCCTGGTCTTCGGCGGGACGGATGAGAGCGGGGATGCTCGCCCACCCAAGCGCCTTGACCGCCCTCAGCCGACGCTCGCCGGCGATCAGCTCGAAGCCCGCACCGCCGCGCCGAACGACGACGGGCTGGAGCACGCCGTGCTCGGCGATTGAGGTCTTCAGGTCCTCCAGGTCGTCCTCACCGAAAACACTCCGAGGCTGGAACGGATTCGGCTGGATCTGTGCGACGGGCAACTCTCGCACCCCAGTGGAGACGGGCTGGGCAATGGGTACGCCCGCGATGGATCCAGGCGCTGCCTGGGCCGGTGCGGAGGCCTCCGGGCCCGATGCAGGCCGGCTCACGCGCTCGGCAGGCAGGGTCTTCGACTCACTGGACTTGATGAGGCCGCTCAAACCGCGGCCGAGTCGCTTGGGCTTCACGTCGATTCTCCACAGGATCCCCACAACTCTACGGGGAGGTTCCGACGGCGCTGGACGCGCTTTGCGCGGCCAGCGCAAGACGCAAAGAGGGCAAAGGGCGCAAAGCCGGAGGCAAACCTCGCATGGGGTACTCCCAGGAGTCGCGGAGGCGGGTTCCCGCGCTCGAGTTCGTGACTCCCGGGAGTCATGGAGATCGGATGTCGCGGTGGGGGTCTTGACTCCCGGGAGTCGAAGCGTGGCCCGGGTGGGCGACCCCGACTCCCGGGAGTCGGACGCCAGCGTGGAAGCACTCCGGCCTCGCGGACCTCCCCCGTGGATCCTGCACAGCCGGCCAGACGGGACGCCCAAGGACGGCGCAGACGTGGGGGAGCCGTGCTACAGATGAGCCTATGTGGCCGTACGCGTTCGCGACCCTCAAGTCTGCCTGGCGGTCTCCAGTCGCCTGGGTTCTGCTGGCTCTCGGCGCGTTCACGGGCTGGTTCGCGACGTCCGCGGCGATCCTGGCCCTGGACGATGTGGGGGCACAGAGCCGGCCACTGGTCATCAGCACGGCCCAACTCGTGGGCGTCCTCCTGACACTGTGGCTCGTGGGGCGCACCCTCGACGAGGACCGCCACTCGGGATTCGCAGCCGCAGCGGAGGCAGCCCGACCTGGTCCCGCGGGCAGACTGCTCGGCCGCTGGCTCGGAGCGTCCCTGGCGGGGGCACTGCTTGCCATTCTCGCGGCGCTCCTGATCTCAAGATCCGCAGCCCTGCAGAACCCTGACGCAATATCATTGCTATCTACAAGCATTATGGCGCCAGCCCTTGTGGGGGCGTGGGCCGTGTTCCTGGGAGCAGTGTGGCGCGGTGCGGGTGCCACGGTGGTGGTCTTCCTGCTGTGGGGGCTCGGTCACCTGCCATGGGGCGTCGCGCCGTACCTGGAGGGCCCGGCCGGCAAGGTATTGGCGGGGGTTCTTCCGGGTCCGCGGAGCGCCGGTTCGCTGGTGACGCTCGGCTATACTTCCGCCGCCGTGGCCGGTCTGCTGCTGCTGACGCTGGCTCTCAGCCGTCCCGCGGAAACGTAGGTCTGCCGGAACGAGCGTGCCAATTAGGGGCGCTGGGCGGACCGCGTGCGGCGAGGTCCAAGGGGAGCACACCTCCGACGTGCGATACGGCGTGTTCGGCGACATCCACAGCAACTTGGCGGCGTTTCGCGCTGTGCTGGACGGTCTGCGTACCCAGAACGTCGAGCAGTACCTCTGCTTGGGCGACATCGTCGGCTACGGAGCCGATGCACGCGAGTGTGTCGAGATCGTGCGCGACCTGGACCCGCTCATCGTCGCGGGCAATCACGATTGGGCCGTGGCGGGCAAGCTGGGGTTGGAGTACTTCAACACCCAGGCCCAGGCGGCGATCGTCTGGACCCGGCGCGAACTGGACGCCGAGTCCATCGAGTGGCTCGGATCCCTCGAGTTGAGGCAGGTCTCCGGCGACGTGACGCTCTCGCACGGAACGGTGCACGAGCCGGCAGCCTTCCAGTACATGCAGACGCCGTACGACGCGTACCTCTCGTTCCAGGAACTCAGCACGCGCACGGCCTTCGTCGGCCACAGTCACATTCCCGTCTCGTTCTTCGACGGCATGCCCATCACCTACTCCGTCGACAAGCGCATCGAGTTTGGCGATCGCATCGCGATCGCGAACCCAGGCAGTGTCGGCCAGCCTCGCGACGAAGACCCCCGTGCTTCGTACGCCGTGTACGACAGCGACGAGCGGGTGCTGGAGATCCACCGCGTCGAGTACGACATCGGCGCCACGATCGGACGCATCCTGCGCGCGGGCCTGCCCGTCCTCTTGGGTGAGCGGTTGCGCATCGGTCGCTGATCCGCGCGCGCATTCCGGACGGCTCGCGGCCAACAGTCGCAGTGGGTCGGCCGTAGTGAGAGCGTGCCGAGCGCACTCGCTCAGCCAGGGAGGACACCCATGCCCCGTTCGCGCTTTCTTCGCATCGTGTTCGTCGCTCCGCTCGCCGTGGGCTTGCTGCTTGCGCTGCCCGCACTCGCCTCAGCCGAGGACGACACCGCGCCCGAGCCGGTGCGTGTGAAGATCCGCAAGGACGTCGTCAAGAAGGCCGGCCCGCAGGGCAGCCCCATGGAGGTGCTGCACGACTGGTTCCTCGGCCAACTCAAGACGAAGACACCCGCAGGCAAGAGCGTGCAGGACGGGCTGGAGGCCTGGTTCGGCGGCGGCTCGGACGTGCCGATGGCGGGTCTGCGCGACGCGTTCAAGGCGCGTGGCTGGGATGCGAAGGCCTTCGGCACGTGGATGTCGCACCACATGGCTGGAGCATCGCACGGCGGCTTCGGCCCGGGCATGGTGCGCCCCTTCATGACGCACGGTCCCGCAATGCAGGGGCCGTGGATGCAAGGCCCGAGCGTGCGTGGTTGGTTCACGGCGCCCGGAATGCAGCACGGCATGCGCGGTCATCCGCGACCGCCCCACGCGGCTGGCTGCCCGCAGTGCGGACACGGCGCAGACGCACACGCACAGCCCGGCCACCCGCCGGTGCACGGCGGGCGGATGATGGGCCCGTTCGGTCGGCGCGGCTTCGCGCGCGGTCCGTGGGGCATGCGCGGCTTCGGCGGCATGCACGGCCACGCGTTCCGCGGTCCCGGCCTCGGCGGGCCGATGGGGGGCATGCACACGCAGAGCAAGGCCTACATCATGTGGAACGACGGCAACGGCTGGCAGCGCCGTGAGCTCGCCCCCGGAACCGGCCTCGGCGCGCTGCCGTTCGGCGGCCCCGGCCAAGGCTTCGGGCAGCGACAAGGTCCGCGCGGACATGCACGTCACGACCATGGCCGGGCCGGGCCCGACCACCCGCGTCCGCAGCAGCCCGCCCCCGGTCACGGCGGCGTGGACATCCAACGGCTCGAGCAGATTCTCGAGATGCTGAAGTCCATGCGGCAGGGTGCGGGCGAGCCCGGCGAGCCCGGTGGCGTCGGTGGCTTGGACCTCCAACAGCTGCAGCAGCTACTCGAGTTGCTGCGTCCGAAGCCGAGCCCGCAGGCGCAGGCCGGAAGCGTTCGCGTCGAGGGCGTGCCGGGCACGATCCGGGACTTCCAGGAGGTCCTCAAGCGGATCGAAGAGCGCAAGAAGGACGCGGCGCCCGCACCCAAGCGCGTGCGTATCAAGGCCTCTGCACCGAAGCCGGTCGAGGCCATCGAAGAGACCGAGATCAAGTAGCAGCGTCGCCGGGCGCGGTCGGAGAGCCGTACGGGGCGCGGATTTCCGTCTCGAGAGCGCCCGAGACGCCCGGCTGCCCGGTGGGGGATGCGGATCCGCGGAGCGGCAGCGGACGCACGGCCCGAGCGAGCGTAGAATCGAGTGTCGAAGGCATGCGGGGAGCTGCGCAGGAACCATGAGCGAAGGACCGGAGACCGTCTTCAAGTTCACCGCCGAGGGGGTGGACCTCGAGTTCGCCGGTTCCGAGGCGTTCGTCGAGCGGCAGGTGAAGCGCTTCCGCCACTTCCTGGAAGGGGCGGCCGGGATCGAGAGTACGACCGCGCCGACCACCGAGGCGGAGCCCGCCAAGGCGCAGACGTTTGCCGAGTTCTGCGCCGAGCGCCCCGCGCGCGAAGGCCGCGGCGCGATCCAGGACCGCATCCTGCTCGCGATCTACTACATGAACGTCGTGAAGAAGAAGCGCGAAGTGTCAGGCGACGACGTCCTGCACTGCTTCCGCCGAGCGGAGTGGGAGCGCCCCAAGAACCTTCACAACGCACTGGGCATCCTCAAGCGCAAGGTCGGCCATCTGCAGGAGGGCAGCCGCCGCGGCCTCTACCAACTGTCGCCCGCCGGGCTGCAATATCTCGACGGCCGCTACGAGCCCGCCTAGCCGAGGGCGACGGATGCTCGGCAGCGCTGCGTCGTCGTCGGCCTCGCGTGGGCATCACATCGCTGGCAACCCAGACCACGCCACGGGTAGGGGCATGCCGAGCGGTCGCGCAGCGGCGGCGGGTGCCTGCCCTTCGAGCGTAGTCGTTGTGCGCCGGCTCGGCCTCCCCCCCCGTGCCACCTACGGCTTGAGCGACTTGGTGACCGGAGGCGGAACGTCGGGAACGAAATCGCAGATGACGGCGTTCGCAACGTCGAGACCCGTCTCGGTGAGCATCATGCGCGAGCCCTCCAAGCGCAGGAAGCCCGCCGCCTGGTGGCGCGCCAGCGCAGCCGCATGTTCGATCCGAACGTCCATGCCGTAGCGATCTGCCAGCGCGTCCAGATCGACGCCGGACACGAGACGCAGGCCCATCATCAAGCTCTCGAAGAGTTGCCACGGCGGAGACACCGCCTCCGACCAGACGGGCGCGTCGCCCTGCAAGCCGATCGCGCGCGCGTAGCCGGCAGGATCTTCGACGTTCTTCCAACGCCGCCCGCCTACGTGACTGTGGGCGCCGGCTCCGAGCCCGAGCCAGTCGGCGTTGCGCCAGTAGGCGAGATTGTGGCGGCTCTCCGCGCCGGCGAGAGCGAAGTTGCTGATCTCGTAGCGGGCTCGTCCAGCCGCCTCGAGCGCGTCGCGCACGAGATGCAGGTGCTCGAGCTCACGCTCCGGACGCGGCGGCGGCAACTTCCCTTCGCGCATGCGCTTGGTGAAGACCGTGCCCTCTTCGTAGGTGAGCACGTACGCACTGACGTGCTCCGGTTCCAGTGCCAGCACGCGCTGGACGTCGTGCGCCTGCTCGGCCAGTGTCTGGCTCGGCGTTGCCAGGATCAAGTCGAGGGAGAGCCGCGGGATGCCGCCGTCGCGCACCACGGCCGCGCTGCGCTCCGTGTCGTGCGCCGCGTGAATGCGCCCGAGCGTCTTGAGATGGTGATCGTGAAACGACTGTGCGCCCATGCTGACGCGGTTCACGCCGGACCGCACGAGCGCGGCGACCTTCGCCGCATCCACCGAGCCGGGATTGGCTTCGACGGTGACCTCCGCAGCGGGGGTCGGCGCCAGCAGGGAACAGAGCGCCGCTACGTAGCGCTCGAGTTGCGCCGCCGTGCAATGCGTCGGCGTTCCTCCGCCGATGAAGATCGTCTCTGCCGCAACGCGCCCTGACCACGCACGCGCCTCCGCCAACAGGGCGTCGATGTAGCCGTCGATCTCCCCATCGCGACGCGCATGCGAGTTGAAGTCGCAGTACGGGCACTTGTGCGCACAGAAGGGGAAGTGCACGTAGACGTGGCGCAACGCCGCGTTCGCAGGCAAGTCGCTCCGGACGGAGTTCACGCCTGCCCGCCGCCCCCGAGCGCTGCACGCAAACGCTTGATGGCGATGTGCTCGAGTTGACGAACCCGCTCGCGCGACAGCTCGATCTTCCGTCCGATCTCACGCAGCGTCATCGGTTGCTCGACGTCACCCAAGCCGTAGCGCATGCGCAGGATCTGCGCCTCGCGTTCCGGCAGTTCGTCGAGCGCCGCCAGCATCTCCGTCGCCTCCCACGAGGCGAAGTCGATGAGGTCCGGTCGATCGGCACGCGGATCGACGATCGCCTCGACGGTCTCGAACAGGAGGTCGAGCGAGACGGACGCGTTGCCGGGCGGCGTGTTCTGGAAGAGGCGCAGCAACAGCTTGCGCCGACCCGGCGCGGGATCCAGCGCCGCGACGAGCTCGTCGGGCTCGGGCGCACGTCCGTTCTCCTGCTCGAACGTGCGCGCGAAGTTCCGCCAGCGGTTCAACTCCTCGGCCAAGTAGGACGGAATGCGCACGGTCTTGACCTTGTTGACGAGCGCGCGACGTACGGCCTGCTTGATCCACCAGGTCGCATACGTGGAGAAGCGCGTCTCCATCTCGGGGTCGAACTTCTCGACCGCATGCACGAGACCGATGTTGCCCTCTTCGACGAGGTCGGCGAGCACCATGCCGCGGCGCGTGTAGCGCTTGGCAACGGACACGACGAGACGCAGGTTCGCCAGGATCATCTGCTCCCGCGCGACCATGGCGTCGATGTGGTCCACGTCCTGGTTCTGGATGCGGACCGCCAGCGCACGTTCCTCCAGCGCGGTGAGCAGCGGATGCCGCTGGATCTCACGCAGGTACGTGTCGAAGTTGTCGCGGGGTTTGCGATCGGTCATGCAGGAACGCCGAGGTGCTGGGCTGGGGTGCCCGATGGGCTAGGGGATGCTATCCGCGCGAGCAGGACGAACCAATCTCGCCACGAGCCTAGGGCAGGACGGAGCGGTAGACGGCCTCGTAGCGCTCCACGACGCCTTCCCGCCCAAAGCGATCGGTCGCGGCCTCGCGCGCGGCGGCACCCATGGTGGCAAGACGCTCTTCGTCCGGGAGCAGTGCGGCTGCGACGGAGCCCATGCTCTCCATCTGATCATCGTCGATCAGAAGGCCGTCGACGCCATCCCGGACCACCTCGGGCAAGCCTCCCGCGCGCGTCACCACAGGGACCACACCGCAGGCCATCGCCTCGAGTGCCGCAAGACCGAAGCTCTCGTACTCGCTCGGCAGCAAGAAGAGATCTGCGTTCGGCAGCAGATGCTCTACGTCCGTCTGTGCTCCCAGGAATCGCACGCGGCTTTTCAGGCCCAACGTTGCCGCGCGTGCCTCGCACGTCGCGCGGTCGGGACCGTCGCCGATCATGACCAGCGTGGCAGGCAGGGCGGCGGCGATGTCGGCGAACGCCTCGATGACCAGGTGCGCACGCTTGACGGGCCGGAAGTTGCTGACGTGCATCACGACGCGCTCGACGCCGCGTGAGAAGCAACTGCGGATGTTCCGGTCGCGCCCGGGCCGGAAGCGCTGCGTGTCCACGAAGTTGGGGATCACGTGCATGGGGCGTTCGAGGCCGAACACCTTCTCGGTCTGCGCCTGGAGATACGCCGACACGGAGGTGACCGCGTCGGAGTTGCGTAGAGCATGCCGTGTCACACGTGCGTACGACGGGTCCTGACCGACCACTGTGATGTCCGTGCCGTGCAAGGTCGTGACGACGGGGAACGGCCGCGGGGCGATGATGTCCTTCACCAGCAGCGCGGCGATGGTGTGGGGGATCGCGTAGTGCGCGTGCACGAGATCGAGCTCGGCATCCTCGGCGACCTCCGCGAGACGGGAGGCGAGCGCCAGGTCGTACGGCGGGTACTTGAACAGCGGATAGCTGGAGACTTCGACCTCGTGCAGGTGTACGCGCTCGTCGAAGACGTCGAGGCGCGCCGGCGGCGCGTACGAGAACAGGTGGATCTCGTGCCCCCGCTGGGCCATGCCCTTGCCCAACTCCGTCGCGACGACACCCGAGCCACCGAAGGTCGGATAGCAGACGACGCCGATCTTCAGGGGGCGTTGCGCCACGTCGCTCACAGGACGGCCTCGCCGCGCTTGACGAAAGCGGCCACGGGGTCGTCGAGCGGGACCATGCGATCCACCCGGAAGGGCTCGCCGTATTGGGCGCCGATGCGCGCGCCCCAGTACCCAAAGCGGAGCTCGTAGCGCCGACGGAACTCCGGCGACGCGATGTTGGTCGTTGGCCCCTCCATCCCGTCGAGCCCAAGCTGCGAGGCGTAGCAGGCGGCGACCTGCATGCGTCGCTCCCACACCTCGCTGACGTCGACGATGAACGAAGGCGGCGGCTCGAGGTGGCCGAAGTACTCGATCAGCACGTCGGGTCGGTGTGCGGGCAACGCGCTGCCGCTCATCTTGCCGATCGTCGCGCCGTAGTACGCGCGCCTCACGATCTCGGCGGCTGCGATGTGGTCGGGATGACGGTCCTCCCGACAGGGGCTGAGCACCATCCGCGGGCGCCAGCGGCGGATGGCCTCCACCACGGGCAGGATCATGGCGCGGGAGACCTCGAGCGCACCATCGGGCAGCTCGAGGTTCTCGCGTCCGACAAGACCAAGCAGCTCGTTGGCCGCCGCCGTCTCGGCGTCGCGGACCTCGACCGTGCCGCGCGTCCCCGCTTCGCCGCGCGTGAAGTCGACGATGGCCGTGCGGTAGCCCGCGTCGGCGCAGCGCAGCATGAGGCCGCCGGCGCACAGCTCGACGTCGTCGGGATGCGGGCCGAAGGCCAGCACGTCGACGGGCTCGGGCAGATCAACGCTCATCGCAGGAACTCCTCAGCTATCCAGGTGCAGCAGATGATGTACAGGCGGCAGCGGGTCCAGCGTCGCAAGGCCCGCGCGCACCGCGTCCATGCCATGCCGGGCCACGAGTGAGTAGGGACTCAGCTGGCGCTCCTGCGGCTTGCCCAAGGGGCGCAGCAGGCCCAGCATCCGCTCCCAGCGTGCCCGACCGACGCCCGCGTCGGCTTCGAAGGCCGCGCGGACGGACTTGCCGGCCTTCTCCCACGCCGCCCGCGTCCGCTCGAGCGCACGCTGGAGCGCGTCCGGACCGCGCCCGCCGCGCGCGAGCAGCGCCTCGGCGGCCTGCTCGAGTGCCGCCAGACGATCGGCGATCGTGCGGAGTCCGGTCTCGAGCTCCTCGTCCTCGCCTCCGGGCGCGTCCACCGCACCCGCCAGCACGTCGGCCGGCTGCGTGC
>JAHEIK010000300.1 GCA_024639415.1 Planctomycetota bacterium | reverse complement strand
CAAGGCCTGGGTGGACGAGCACGTGCGCAAGACCGCCAAGGAGCCGGCGAAGGCCCCGCGCTGAGCCGCGGCATACTCCGCCGCCCCATCCGTGCCGCCCTACCAGTCGCGGTCCTTGTTCGCCTGCCACCAGGCGCGGAGCTTCGCCACGGCCGCCTGCCGCGCCGCCGCGGTTCCGGTCGTGGCGTAGTCCGTCGCGTTGAGGTCGAAGCGGCGGTAGGGAAACAGGCTCCGCAACACGACGCCGAGACTGTTGTAGGCATTCGCGCGCACCGTCGTGTGCTTGTCCATGAGCGCCGCAAGCAGCGGCTGGACGACCTGCGCCGTGCGGAAGCCCGCCAGCACACGCGCCGCCTCCCAGCGGTCGCTGTCGACCTTGCCATCCTTCAGGATCCCAAGCACGACCGGCAGACCGGAGGCGTCGTCCGCGCGGCGCAGAGCCTCGGCCGCTGCCAGCCGAGGCGCGTCCTTCTCGCTCTGGAGCAGCTCGCGCATCGACTCCGGCGTCACAGCACCCGGGAAACGGGTGAGCGCTGTGAACGCCGCCTTCGAGAGCAGGCTGTTGGCGTGGTCCACGAGCTTGCGGATGGCGCCCGCGGCCTTCGCGTACCCGGCCTCGCCGAGCAGCTCGACGATGGGCCGCAGCACGTTGATGTCCTGCTCCTCCTCCAGTCGCCCCAGCAGCGCGGCGAGGACGGACTCCGGGACCGGCTTCACCGCATTCAGCATGCTCCGGAGCTTCTGCATCCGGGCGGCGTTCATGCCCCCCCCGCCGAGGGCCTCGGCAAGACCCTCGGCCGCCGCGGCGTCGCCCAGTACCAGCAGGCACGCCCCGGCAAGCGCGCGGACGCTGGGGTCCGCGTGGGCCGCCAGGCTCTTGACCGCGGAGCCGGCACCCTTGTCCCGCGCCATGTAGACGTTGTAGAGCGCCGCGTCGAGCACGGCGGGCGCAGCGTCCGGCGTCAGGTGCTCGCGCACGGCCGCCAGCACCCCGTCGTCGCGGATGCCGTAGACGCGCAGGAGCAGCAGCGCCTTGCGAGCGGCCGGCAGCGTTGCGTCGCGGAGGCCCTGCACGATCACAGACGCCGTCTTGGTGTCGCCCATGCGCCACAAGTACGCGGCCGCCGTGACGCGCAGATGCACGGAGGAAGACGACGTGAGCTTGCGTAGGGCGGCCCGGGCGGCCTTGGGCGGCTGCCGCTGCAGGACCAGGATCCCGTAGTACTGGCCGATGTCCGAGCAGTCGGGCAGCACCTTGAGCAGGATGCCCGGCAGCGCGGCCGACCGCTCGCGGTTCAAGGCGTTGTAGGCAGCCATGCGGGCGTTCGAGTCCTCGCTGCGCAGTCCGCCGGCGAGCTTCTCCAGGCGCTCGTCCGCCTGCGCGAACGCAACGCAAGCGAGGAGGACTGCGAGACCGAACGCCGCTCGACGCACGCTACCCACCACCGGTGGTCGGCGAGCCGCTGCCGCTACCCGTGGAGCCGCCGCCGGTGCGGCTCGGACGCTTGGCGTTCTCGGTCGTGGGCTTCTCCGTCTCGGAGCCCGTGCGCTTGCGCGGCGGCGGAGGCGGTGTGGTCCCGCGGTAGGTGAAGTGGAAGCGCGCAAGGCCCTGGTGACGGAGCGCCATGGCGTAGGGCGTGTGCGCCCAGCGGCGCATGTAGGCCGTGTACACGTCGTCGAGGCGCCGCAGGGCTTCGTCCCACAGGGCGCCGCCCGGCATGCGGAACTCGAAGAACGGCTTCACGCCGTGGCACAGGCACATGTTCGAGTAGCCGACCCCCAGGACTCGATCGCGGTACACGACGGACTCGACCTCAGGCGGGGCGATGACGTGGTTCGTCTTGCCGAGCAGGGCCGGACCGACGTTTCGGCACCAAGCGGCGCAGCCGACGAGGTTGGTCCTCGTGACGTGCAGCATGGCCAGGGTGAACTCGGCCATGGCGCGGTGCCGCTCGCTGCCCGCGCCCGGATCCAGCTTGCGCAACTCCGCGGTCAGCCAGGCGATCTGCTTGTCGCAGTCCTTGCGCAGTGCATCGGCCTTCGTGGCGAAGCGTGCGAGGCTGAGGCCGCCGCCGATGACGTTTGCCCACGCGCCCAACAGGCGGCGCTCGGGCTTGACGCCACCGGCCGCGAGCCTGACGGACGGCCGGCTGCGCAGCAGGCCGAGCTTGCTCGCCTGGGCCCAGGCCTTGAGGACGAGGCGGAAGTATGCGTCGCGAGCCAGGGCCGTGCCCGCTTCCTTGCGCGCAGCTACGGACGGAGCCAGGGCGCGTAGCCGTCGCGAGTGGAAGGCCTCGTCCTGCGGCAGGTGATCCCCCGCGCAGCAGTTGCACATTCCGAAGTAGGTACAGCTGTGCCCGCCACCAGGCGCAGCTTGGAGGAAGACCCGGCCACCGGTCGCTGCCGCGAGCCGGCTGACGCCGTAATTGCCGAAGCCACTGGGGGTGCTCTCGTTGGCCAGCGTCATCTGCCACAGCCAGCCCCACGGCAAGGTGAGGTAGGCGCTGTCGCCCGTGCCGAAGACGAGTCCGCGGGGTGCGCCCCGCGACGAACTGATCCAGTAGCTGTCGGCGAGGAAGGCCTCCCGGCTGATGCAGGAGAAGCGCACCTTGGTCCGCTTGAGCGCGCTGGCGGTCGCTTCCAGATCGGTCTCGCCGTCGCCGTTCTCGAGCGTCACCAGCACGAGCTCGCGGGTGCCGGAGCGCTTGGCGAGAACGCCGGCGGCCTTGCGCACCGCGGCCAGCGTGTCGACGTAGGTGCCCGTCGGCGCCTTCAATGCCGCGCGGGCCGCCTCCAGCACCTTGGCGCGATCGACGGTGGGCGCGAGCGTCACGACGCGCTTGGCTCCGGCGACGCCGATGCCGATCGCCAGCTTCTCCGCCTCGCTGCGCTGCAGCGCACGCTCGAAGGCGGCGACGAAGCCGGCGGCCTTCAGGGCCGGCGCCGGATCCAGCACGAAGAGCACGGTGCGCTTCGCCTTGGCATCGCCCGCTCCGGCGAGGGCGACCGCAAGCGCCCGATCGAGGCTGCGCCCAGGCTCGGTGACGCTCGCCGCCGTCGGCGCGTCCCCTGCAGCCGCAGCGCCCGCGAGGAACACGAGCGTGCTGAGGAGGAAGACCAGCCGACGCATGCCGACAGCCTACCGCCGCGGCCGATCTCCGAGACGGGCGAACAGGTCCTCGGCCCTGGGTGAGAGGCGCTCGCCCAGGAAGTCGTAGTGCTCGACGGGCGGACGGCTCACGAGATCGCCATCCGGCTCCTCGCGGAGGGTGACGAGGGCCTCGTGCACGCGCAAGCAGGCCTCCTTGGCGTCGATCTCGGCGCCTCGCAGGTCCAGGGTCGCGTCGATGTCCTCTTCCCTCGTGGGAAAGAGCAGCCTGGGCTTGGCGGCCTCGCAGGTCTCCGGCGTGTAGGCGATCATCGCCAGCCGCACACCGTCGATGCCGGAGAGGGCACGGCGGACCGCCCAGTGGACGGCGATGTGATCGGCGTGCCCGTTCACCCCCCGGGCGTCGTGCGTCACGACGACCTGGGGCCGGAAGGCCTCGAGCGCAGCGCGAATCGGGGCGGCGAGCAGATCCAGATCCTGCCGCGCCAAGCGCCCGTCGGGCAGCCCCGGGACGAGCAGGCCGTCCAGCTTCACGATCTCCGCCACGTCCTCCAGGCGCCCTTCGCGCAGCTGCCCCACCTGCTCCGGCGTGAGTCCGCGCTGCGGACCCATCGAGGACGCCTCCCCGCGTGACACGCACAGCAGCACGGCCGCCGCGTCGGGATCGGCTCCGGCGCGCTGGAGGGCTCCGGCGCAGCCGTAGGCCTCGTCGTCGGGGTGGGCGAAGACGGCGAGCAGGCGCCGCGGCTTCGACAGCAGCGGCGCAAGTTCATCCGCGGTGCGTAGGAGTGCCATGACGAGATGAGAACCGCGAAACGCCCGTTTGCCTAGCGGCGGCAGCAGGCGCATGTGGCCGTGACCCTCGGGCCGCGATCGGCCGTGAGAGAGCCGTAGGGGCATCGCGAACCCTGAGCATCGCGAAGGGTGAGTCGTTGCCCGACCCGATCTGCCTCGCAAGGCACCTGCAACAACGAACGGGGCGGGCAACGACTCGAGCCGCCTGCGGCGCTCCTCGCGATGCCCCTACACAACCCCTGTCCCCGCCACGTAGCCCGACGCCCAGGCCCACTGGAAGTTGAACCCGCCGATGCGCCCGTCCACGTCGAGGATCTCTCCGCAGAGATGCAGGCCCGGGCATACGCGCGATTCCAGCGTGGCGAGGTCGCACTCCTTGAGCGGCACCCCGCCCGCCGTGACCTCGGCCCACGTCCAGCCGCGCGGACCGCTCACCGGCAGCGGCAGATCCTTGCACACGTCCACGAGCGCCCGCCGCTGCTCGCGCGTCAGCTCGCTGCGACGCGCCGCCGGGTCGAGTCCCGCCAGCGCCACGAGCGTGTCGGCCAGCCGCGCGGAAACGTATTCTGCCAGCAGCTCACGAGGGTTCGCACCCCGCAGGTCCTGCAACGCCTGATCGAGCGCCGTACGTTCGAGTCCCGGCAGCCAGTCGACGTGCAGGTTCGTGCGGGAATCGTCCGCGTGTGCGTCGAGCCAGTAGCGGCTGACGTCGAGCACGACGGGACCGCTCACGCCGAAGTGCGTGCAGAGCAGCGGTCCGTCGAACGCATGCAGACGTTTGCCCGTACGGCCGCGCACCTCCACGTGCACCGGCGCAGCGACGCCGGGGATGCCGCGCAGCGGATGGCCCTCCGGCAGCAGCAGCGGAACGAGCGACTGCAGCACGCGCTTCGTGATCGTGTGCCCCAGCACACGCGCGAGCACGAAGCCGTGCCCGTCCGAGCCGCTCTTGGGCAGGCTCTTGCCACCGGTGGCGAGCACCAGCCGCTGGGCGTGCAGCTCGCCCGCGTGACCCCGGAGCGCGAAGACGTCGCCTGCCCGCTCCACGCTCTGCACGCGCCACGGGTTGAGGATCTCCACCCCCGCATCCCGCGCGGCGCCCACGAGAGCGTCCAGCACGGTGCGCGCCTTGTCCGTCACGGGGAACAGCTTGCCGGTCGCCTCGCGCTTGAGCTCGACGCCCAGCTCCGCGAAGAAGCGGATCGTCTCGGGCACGTCGAAGCGCCGCAGGACCTTGCGGATCGCGGGCGGCGTGGAGCCGGCGAACGCACGCTCGTCGACCTCGTGATGCGTGACGTTGCAGCGCCCCCCACCGGCCACCAGGATCTTGGCCCCGAGCGTCTTCGCCCCGTCCAGCAGGACCACGCGGCGGGCGCCCGCCGCGCGGCCGGCATGGATCGCCGCCATGAGGCCCGCGGCCCCTGCCCCTACG
>JAHEIK010000299.1 GCA_024639415.1 Planctomycetota bacterium | reverse complement strand
AGAACCTCTACGAGGTGGACCTCCTGACCGGGAAGACCAAGGCGCTCGGGAGCCTGGGCGCCAGCTATGCGAGCGACGGGGATCTGGCATTCGTTGGGGGCGTCTTCTACGCGTCGGTGAACGTGCGCGCGCGCTGTCATCTAGTGCGGATCGATCCCAAGACTTGGAAGGCCACGGACCTGGGCGTCTTCCGCGCCGCGCCCCCCAAGGGCGCGAGCGACAAGAAGACGCAGGTGGCTCGCAAGCCGCGCACCTACGACGACATCTGGGGACTCATCTGGGATGGGCGCTCGCTCTTTGCGCTTACACCGGAGGGGGAGGTGCTCGAGGTGGACATCAAGACGGCGGTCGTGAAGACGCGCTATCGGGTCTCAGCGACCTTCTATGGCGCGTGCCCGATGCTGCGCGTCTAGTCGCGCGGACGCTGGCCTGGGCTACGGCTCCGGGCCATGGCGACGGTGGCTTGCGTCCCACGGGCGCGCACGCGTCCCTCGACTCGCTTCGCTCGCTCGGGACTTGGGGCGCCCCTACATGCACTCTGAGATGCGTGCGGTGCACGGGAGCAGAGCGGGAACGGACTTACGGGTCCGCCTTGGTCGGGTCCACCGTGGGGGGGATGCGCACGCGCGTCCCCACCTCGAAGCCGTTGGAGGCGAAGAAGCCGGCGCGCGTCTCGAGCGCGAACACCGCAGGCGGCGAGAGACGCGTCTCTTCGCCGTTTCCGCCGCCCTCGCCCGGCGGCTGCAGCGTGTCGATCTGCACCACGCGGCCCTCCGCATCGAGGAACGCGATGTCCAGGGGGATCAGGCAGCCCTTCATCCAGAACTGCCGGCGCTCGGGCTTTGGATAGACGAAGAGCATGCCCTTGCCGTCCGCGAGCTCACGGACGCCCATCATGCCGCGCTGCCGGTCGGCGTGCGTCGCCACGACGCGCACGCGTAGCGGCATGCTGCCGACTACGACGCGCACGATGTCACCGCGCTGCGGCGGCGCGAGCGGCGGCGGGAGCGGGGCTTCGTCCGCGCAGCCCGTGACGGTGCCGGCCGCCAGGGCCAGCAGCAGCGTTAGCAGCACCATCCTCATGCGCGCACCAGTCCTTCCGGAAGATCGGCCCGTAGCGGTGCTTGGGGCCGGCAGCAGTCGTCTAGGCTCACGCCTGTCACGTGGCTGCCGAGGATGCGGAGGCGACCCTCTGCGAGCTCCGCCGCGGCCTCCGCCATGGCCGCGCGGTGGCCCGGGGCGAACAGCGGGATCGCCCGCTCCCAGCGCCAGACGTGGAAGAGCTCCGGATCGACCGGACCGCCGAGCGCCACCTCCAGGTCGCTCAGGACCACACGCCGCAGCTCGTCGTCGGAGAGCTCGATCGCCCCCGGATCCTCACTGCCGCCGAGGAAGCAGGTAAGCAGCTCGCAGCCTTCGGGCGCCACCGCCGGGTTGAGCTGCGCGTTGAAGGTCGCTCCGAGGATGCGGGCCTTGGAGCCGTGCCCGCGCAGGCAGCCGAAGCCCGCCGGCACGGCAGGGCCCCGGTCGCGCGGGAAGCCTACGGACGCCACGGCGATCGGCACGTACGTGACGGCCGCCAGGCGCTCCGCCACATGCGGATGTGCTTCTTCGATGAGCGCAGCCTGGGCGTACGCACGCACGGCGAGGGTCACCTCGTTCGCCTCGATCGTGGTGCCGTCATCCAGCGTGAGTCGCACGGGCTGATCCGCGCCGCCCGGGCTGAGGTGGGCAACGCGCGCTCCGAGGCGCACGCGATCCCCCAAGGCCGCGGCGATCGCACGCGGGATCGCCTCCGTGCCGTCGGCCGGCAGGAAGATCTGCCGCTTGCCCGCGGCGGGGTCGCGTTCGGCGATCAAGGCCTTGAGCACGCTGCCGCGCCGACGCTCCATGGCGATCAGCTTCGGGAACGCGTCGGCGGCGCCGAGCTTGTTCGGCGAGGCGCCGTAGATGCCGCTCGTGAACGGGCGTAGGAACGCTTCCGCGACACCGATGCCGAAGCGCCGACGCACGAACGTGTGCAGACTCTCGCCGCCCGTGACGCGCCGCGGACCCCGCAGGAGCTCACCGAAGATGCGCAGCTTGGAGCGCAACGGCAGCAGGGGACTCGTGACCAACGTGGGCGGCGAGCGCGGCACGGCCTGCAGCCCTTGGCGCCTGAGGATGAACTGCTTCTTTGCGGCGTCCTCGGAGCCGACGAGCGCCGGAGTGTCCGGCAGGCTCTCGAGCAGCGTGAGCAGGTGCGACGCGCTGGAGGGAATCGACGTGGCTGCACGCTCATGACGGTAGCCGTTCGTGTGGGAGGTGCCGATCACACCTCCCACGCGGTCGCTCGCTTCGAGCAGCAGCACCCGCTCGCCACGCTGGGCACACCACCAGGCGTGGGCGAGGCCGGACATGCCGGCTCCCACGACGACCTGGTCGTAGCGCTCGCTCATGCCGAGGCGTCCTGCCGCGGCTGGAAGGACTGGGCCGCGTCGATGAACGCGGCGGCGTTCTCGGGGGGCGTGTCCTTGTGGATGCCGTGGCCCAGGTTGACCAGGTGCGCCTTGCCGGCGGGCACCTGCGAGAGCATCGCGTGCGTGCGCGCGCGAATCGTCTCGGGGTCGGTGAGCAGGATCGCCGGATCCAGGTTGCCCTGCAGTCGCACCTGATCGCCCACGCGCGCATACGCGCTCGCGAGATCGGTCTGCCAGTCGACCGACAGCGCGTCGGCGCCCGTGGCGGTCGCTGCTTCCAGGCGTCCTTCGCCGCCGAGACCGGGGAAGTAGATCACCGGCACCCGGTCCGCGCCGAGGCCGTCGATGACGCGCTTGGTCATGGGGATGACCCAGCGACGGTGCAGCTCCGGCTCGAGCACGGCGCCCCACGTGTCGAAGAGCTGCAGCACGCCTGCGCCTGCCGCGGCCTGTTCCTTCAGGTAGGGGATCAGCGCGTCGGCGACCAGACCCAGCAGGCGCTCGAAGGCGGCGGGGTGGGCGTGGGCGAACTGGCGCGTGATGAGGTAGTCACGGCTCGAGCCACCCTCGATCATGTAGGCGCAGAGCGTGAACGGAGCGGCCGAGAAGCCGATCAGCGACGTCTCTGCAGGCAGCTCGCGGCGCAGGATCGACACGGTGTCGGCGACGCAGCGCGTGCGCTCCTCGTCCGCAGCATGGACACGGTCCACGTCGGCGGGCGTGCGGATCGGAGAGAGGAACTTCGGTCCGCCCTTGTCGGGGAACGTCACCTCGATGCCCATGGCGTCGGCGGTCAGGAGGATGTCGGCGAAGACGATCGATGCGTCCATCCCGAACAGCTCGATCGGCTCCAGCGTGACCTCGGCCGCCAGCTCCGGGGTCCGGCAGAGGTCGAGGAAGGGGGTCTTGGCGCGGATCGCGCGGTAGCCGGGCAGGTAGCGGCCGGCCTGGCGCATCATCCACACCGGGAAGCGCTCGACGCTCTCCCCACGTACGGCTCGTTCGAACAGTCGGCTCACCGTTGCTCTCCTTCATCCAGGCCGAAGACGCTGCGTAGGTCGTCGGCCGTGGGCAGATTGGGGTCTTCTTCGCCGTGGCCCTTCACGACGCGCGCCGCGGCGCGACCGAGGAGGCGCTTGACGAGTCGTCGTGTGAGCTTGTCGACCTGCTTGCGAGTCTCGGGCGCCGTGTCCTCCGGCAGCCACGAGAGCTCACTCTGACGTATCGACTCCGCCCACTCGTTGAGGGTCTTGATCGCCGGCATGGCGCGGCGTCCGCGGAACCACGTACGGAACTCCGCCAACTCCTTCTGCACGATCGCCTCGACCGCGGGGACGGCTTCACGGCGGGACGCGAGTGCGCTCGCCACCATCTGCTCGAGCGACTCGAGGTCGTACAGGAACATGCCGGGTAGCTCGCCGGCCGCCGCCTCGACGTAGCGCGGCACGCCGAGGTCGATCACGAGCAGCGGGTGACGGCGCTTGCGCAGCGCCACCTTCATCTGGGTCACCGTGAGCGTGCTCGCGCCGCCGCCGAAGATGGCGACGTGGGCGCGCGGCAGGAGGTCGTGCAGCTCGTCGAGGTCGTGGACGTCGGCGTTGTGCGGGACCTGCGCTGCGAGCTCCTCGGCGTGGCTGCGCGTGCGGTTGGCGATGGCGAAGTCCATCTCGCCGACCTCGGCCACGGCACGAGCCGCCTGCGAGGCCATCTGGCCGGCCCCGACGACTAGCACGCGCCGTCCGGCCAGCGAGTCGAAGATGCGCCGCACCACCTGCGCGGCCGCGCTGCCGTGCGAGATGCCGCCTTCGCTGATCGACGTGTCGCTGCGAGCGCGCTTGCCGGTGCGAAGCGCTGCCTGGAACAGTCGGTCGAGGACGGGACCGAGCGTCTTGAGCGATTGCCCGCGCTCGTGCGCCGTGCGCACCTGCCCCTGGATCTCGGTCTCGCCGATGATCGCGCTCTCGAGTCCACATGCCACGCGCAGCAGGTGCTTGACCGCGCTCGGACCGCTCTGGCGGCGGTAGCAGCCGCTGTCCGGCGGGGGGGCGGAAGGTACGTGCCGCAGCCACGCTCCCAGCAGCAGGTCGGCACCGTCGGACTCGTCCGTGACGACGTACAACTCCGTGCGGTTGCAGGTGGAGACGATGGCCAGCTCCGCCGCCCAGTGCTCCTCGGCGATGGCACGCGACACCGCCGTCGCGCCCTCGGCGTCGAGCGCGATGTGTTCGCGCACGTCGAGCGGCGCGAGGTGGTGGTCCACCCCGACATGGACGAGCTCCCTGCTCATGCACCGCCCTTCAACACGAGGGGGTGCACGACGCCGAAGCCCACGACCAGGACGAGCACGGCGATGACGTTGAGCCACGCCGCCATGCGTCCCCGCAGCGGGCGCCGCCACCAGATGGCGAAGGCCGCCACGATGAGCGTCAGCACGACCCCGATGGTGATCGTGAGCGGCGTCATGTCGATGCCGTGGGCGCCGGACTGCGTCCGGCGGCCCAACATGAGCGCGGGCACGAGCAGCAGGATGGCCAGCAGGGACGCCAAGCGTGTGAGCTTCTCGAAGCCGCTGAGTGACGGGCCCTTCGTACCGGCGACGAGCTTGCGTCGCTTCACGCGTCGGTACGTGCCGAGGTAGCCGAGGGCCAACAGGCCACTTGCGAGCACCGCAGCCGAGCCCATGAGGGACAGTCCGACGTGCAAGCTGCGGTTGACCTCGCGCGGGCTGGAGGCCCACGAGCTGGGATCGCCGTCGACCAGGCCCGGCACGCTGATGGCCGCGAGCACCGCGGCGACGGCGTAGAAGCCGCCGCCGTGCGTGGCCACGTGGCTGCTGGCCTCGAGCACGAGATAGAGGGCGACCACCGAGAAGGCGAGGAACG
>JAHEIK010000298.1 GCA_024639415.1 Planctomycetota bacterium | reverse complement strand
GTGTGGCCAGCTCGGGGGAATCCGGATCCGCCAGCCCGACCGCACCCGAGCCCTCCGGCACGAACTGCAGGCCGGTGCCCACGTAGTCCACGCCGAGCAGCGCGCGCGTCGCTGCGTCGAAGGCCAGGCGCAGCGTCTGCTTGCCGCGCGTGAAGCTGACGATCCACGCCGGACGCACGCGGCCCCGGACCCGCCAGCCGGCGCTCCCGTGGACCTGGATGCGCGCCTGCATGGCGTACGCGTCGCCGCCCGACGGATCCGGATCGAACTCATCCAGCGTGTACACCGCCTTGGCCGCCGGCGCATGGCGCAGGAACGTCACGATGCCCGCGAGGGTGGCGACGCCGCGCTTGCACGCGACGTCGAGTCGGTTCTCGTAGTAGTCGGATTCGTGCTCGAGCCGGTAGCCGTCCGCCGCCGCGTTGAAGTCGGCGTGCAGGAAGCCCTTGGTGTTGCGGCGGCGGAAGCTACCGGACGTAGCCTGCAGGCGCCGGTCGAGGACCGCCGTCTGGAGGACTGCGAAGTCCTGCGGCTTGAGCGGGACGATCTCGTCGCGGGCGAGCCAGTGGCGCTCAGCCTCGGGGTGCGGCCCGGCGCTCAGGCTCACGCGGCCGTAGGGGCGGCCGTCGCGCAGCACGTAGCCGCGAAACTCCCACGCGTGCTCGGCGCTCGGCGCAGGCAAGGCGCCCAGCACGGCCGCACCGCTCGCGGGCGCCTCCTTCGCTTCGACACGGACCGCTGCGCACAGCGCAGCCAGGACGAGGAGGGCGGCGGGGATCGGACGCATGGCTACTTCCCGGGTGCGCTGTCCTTGGGTGCTTCGGGCTGCTTCGGAGGCGCCTCGTCCTTGGCCGCCGCAGGCGCGGGCTTGCCCGTGCCCGGCAGGGCCACGAGGTGCCAGAAACCGAACTGCTTGCCCAGGGTGAGCTTGAGATTGCGGAACGCGGGCGGGTACAGGACCTCGACGTCGCCGTTGGCGAGCTTCGTCTCCTTGAGCTGCGGGGGCATCTGCTTGAGGACGCCCTGGATCATGGCGGCCGGGTTCTTGGGCAGCTTCTGCTTCCACTGCTCGAGCAGGTTCGCGCGGAAGGCGTCCATGCTGGGCGGCTTGGCGGTGCTGCCTGCGGCGATCTGGGCGTCCATCACGCTCTTGTAGAAGCGCGGCCAGTAGATGACGTCGTCCAGCAGCTCGACGTTGCCCGTGCCGAAGGCCAGCGCGGCGCGCAGGGAGGCGATGACCGGGCTCCTCGCGGGCATGGACCACACGTCCCCCTTGAGGATCTCGATGCGCTGCTCGCCCTCCTCGAAGCGGACGGCCACGAGCTCGCGCCCCTCGGCCTTGAAGAGCAGCTCCAGCTTCTGCGCGCCCTTCTGAGCGCGCACGACCAGCACCTGCTTGCCCTGCAGCTCCTGCTCGCCGAGGACGTCGATCCTCGCGGCGTGCAGGGCCGGCTTGCCCTTCATGGCGTTCTCGGCCTCGAAGATGGTCGTCGCGTACGTCGCCTTCGTCGGAAGCGCCATGCGGGCGAAGAGGATCGTCCCGGACAGCGTGGTCGTCGCGCTGCCCCGATGCTCGAAGTTGCGCACCTTCTCGGTGCCGACCTCGCCCTCCTTGGTCGTGGCGGTGCCCCGGAAGCCCTGCTCCGTCTTCACCCAGGTGACGCGCGCGTCCGCGGGATCGGTCGACTCGACGGCGCCGCGCAGCGGCACGAGCATGCGGTTGAACCAGGCCTCCGCGATCTCGATGCGCGGGGCCGCGGCCGTCTTGATGACGAGCTGATCGCCGGCGCGCCAGATTGCGGGGTCCTTGGGGTCGGGAGCGGCGAAGAGCGTGGCATGGCCCATCGTCTTGCCGTTCAGGCGGAGCACCCCGTCGAAGCGGAAGGCGTTCGCGGCCGACGGCGCGGGCAGGGACGCCGCCTTGGCGGCGTAGGCCTCCTTGGGCGAGACGGCCGTGGCCGGTTCCTCGGCGCCGGCAGGCGCGGCGGAGAGGAGCAGGACGAGCAGGGCCGCGAGGGCAGCAGAACGCAACGGCATCGGGTTCTCCGGGGGGATGCGGGGCGCTGAGGATACCCGTGCTCCCGGCAGCCGCCGGGACTTTCGGCCACGCCGCGCGTACCCTCCGGCCGTCCCGCCCGTTGATAGGGCCAGGGCAGAGAGTCCTTCCCTCCGGCGCCCTTCCCGGTAGGGTTCGCGCCGACCGCACCAACCCGGGCCCCCGAAGAGAGCAGCACGTCCCATCCATGGCAGCCAGCAAGAAGTCCGCCTCCGGCACCTCCAAAACTGGGAAGGCCAAGAACGGCAGGCAACTCGTGATCGTCGAGTCGCCCGCCAAGGCGAAGACCATCAGTCGCTTCCTGGGCGATGGCTACACCGTGCTGGCTTCGATTGGCCACGTCCGGGACCTGCCGTCCTCCCGCAGCGAGCTCACCGACAAGCAGCGCGAGAACAAGTACAGCGGCCTCGGCGTGGACCTCGAGGACGATTTCCGCCCGATGTACGTCGTCCCTCCGGGCAAGCGCGACCAGATCCGCGCCCTGAAGGCCGCCCTGAAGGACGCCCCCGCGCTCTGGCTCGCCACCGATGAGGACCGCGAGGGGGAGTCGATCTCCTGGCACCTCCTCGAGGTGCTCAAGCCCAAGGTGCCTGTGCATCGCCTCGTGTTCCACGAGATCACGCAGCGCGCGATCAAGGGCGCCCTCGACAACCCGCGCACGATCGATGACAGCCTCGTCCGCGCCCAGGAGAGCCGCCGCATCCTCGACCGGCTCTTCGGCTACGAGGTCTCGCCTGTCCTCTGGCGCAAGATCCGCCCCAAGCTCTCGGCCGGCCGGGTACAGAGCGTCGCGCTCCGCCTCCTCGTCGAGCGCGAGCTGGAGCGCATCGCGTTCCAGGCGAGCGAGTGGTGGGACATCGACGCCCTGTTCGCGACGCCGGGTACGGACGGCCAGCCTTTCGACGCCCTGCTGCGCATGCTGGGTGAGCAGCGGGTCGCCGCGAGTGGCGACTTCGACCGCACGACGGGCAAGCTCGCCAAGGAAGGCGTGCGCGTCCTCGACGAGAAGGCGGCTCACGCCCTTGCCGAGCGCCTCGCCGGCAAGACTGCCGTCGTTCGCGAGGTCGAGGAGAAGGACTTCACCTCACGTCCCGCGCCGCCCTTCACGACCAGCACGCTGCAGCAGGAGGCCGGCCGCAAGCTGCGCTACTCGGCGCGCCGGGCGATGAGCCTGGCCCAGCAGCTCTACGAGAACGGTCTCATCACGTACATGCGTACGGACTCGACCGCGCTCTCGTCCGAGGCCATCGACGCCGCACGCAGCCTCATCAGCGACCGCTACGGCGCTCCGTACCTGCCGCGCTCGCCCAGGACCTACAAGGTCAACGTGAAGAACGCCCAGGAGGCGCACGAGGCGATCCGCCCCGCCGGCCGCCGCTTCACCTCGATCGAGAAGGTACGCGCATCCCAGGGCAAGGACGCAGCCAAGCTCTACGAGCTGATCTGGAAGCGCACCGTGGCCTCGCAGATGACGGACGCACGCGGCAAGCGCGTGGTGGTCCGGATCGCGGTGGACGACGCGCTCTTCCGCGCGTCGGGCAAGACGATCGAGTTCCCCGGCTTCCAGCGCGCCTACGTGGAAGGCTCCGACGACCCCCACGCCGAGCTGGCGGAGAAGGAGTCGATCCTGCCGCCGCTGCAGCCCGGGCAGGAACTCACGGTACGCCAGCTCGAGCCGAAGGGGCACACCACACAGGCGCCCGCTCGCTACACGGAGGCCAGCATCGTCAAGGCGCTGGACCAGCGCGGCATCGGCCGCCCAAGCACCTGGGCCAGCATCATCCAGGTGCTGCTCGACCGGGAGTACGCGTTCCGCAAGAGCGGCCGCACCCTCGTCCCGAGCTACACGGCCTTCGCCGTAGTCCGCATGCTCAAGGAGAGCTTCGGTCGCTTCCTCAGCTACGACTTCACGGCCTCGATGGAGGACGACCTCGACGCGATCTCCCGCGGCGAGCTGGACCGCCTCGAGTACCTGCGCGGCTTCTACAACGGCAACGGCCACCCCGGGCTGCAGAAGCTGGTCAAGAAGAGCCTCGATTCCATCGACCCGCGCACGGTGTGCAGCTTCCCGCTCGGCGAGCACGACGGCCGCACGATCGAGGCGCGCGTCGGCAAGTACGGCCTCTTCGTCTCGGACGGCGAGCACAACGCCTCGCTGCCCGAAGACACCGTCCCGGACGAACTCACCGCCGAGCGCGCGCTCGAGATGATCGAGGCCGCAGCGCTAGGTCCCCAGGCGCTGGGCAACGATCCGGCGACGGGCAAGCCCGTCTACGCCAAGTCGGGACGCTTCGGCCCGTACGTACAGCTCGGTGATCCCGACGAGGGCTCCAAGGAGAAGCCGAAGATGGTCAGCCTGCTCGAGGGCATGAGCCTCGAGACGATCGACCTCGCCACGGCCCTGCGCCTCCTCGAGCTGCCCCGCGACCTGGGTGAGCACCCCGAGGCCGAGCCCGACGAGGACGGCGTGAAGCACCACGTCTTCGCGCACCTCGGTCGCTACGGCCCCTACGTGAAGTGGGGCAAGGAGTCGCGCTCGATCCCCGCCGAGATCGGGTTGCTGGACATCGGCCTTGCCGAGGCCGTCACGCTGCTCAAGGCGCCGCGCCGGCGGCGTGGCCAGGCCGCGCCGGCCGCCGCCCTACGGGAGCTCGGCGAGCACCCCGAGACGGGCGCTGCGCTCGAGATCCGCGACGGTCGCTGGGGCCCCTACGTCACCGACGGCAAGATCAACGCCAGCCTGCCCAAGTCCATCCCCCCGGACGAGCTCACTGTGCACGAAGCCGTGGAGCTGCTGGCCCGCCGAGCCGAGCGGATGGCCGCCAAGAAGGGCTCCCGCGGGGGCGCGAAGAAGGCCAAGAAGAAGGCCAAGAAAGCCGCCAAGAAGAAGGCCAAGGGCGCCAAGAAGAAGGCCGCGAAGAAGAAGGCGGCCAAGAAGAAGGCCGCCAAGAAGAAGGCCGGTCCCAAGGCCGCCCGCCCCCCCGCCGCGGAGGCTCCCGAGGCCCCCGATCCGGGGCCCGGCGAGGGGTAAGTCCGGGGCCCGGGAGGGCTCCTCCATTTCCTCAGCAGCGCGCCCCGCCGGAGCTACCTTGTCGATCCATCGACAACCTCGGAGCTACGGCTGATGAAGATCGAGACGATTGCCCAAGAGGGTTACGAGCGGGTTGCGACGTGCGAGGATCCCGAGAGCGGGCTGCGTGCCGTCATCGCGGTGCACGACACCACCCTCGGTCCGGCGCTGGGCGGCTTGCGCATGTGGCCGTACGCGTCCTGGGATGACGCGATCTTCGACGTGCTGCGCCTGTCGAAGGGCATGACGTACAAGTCCGCCGT